>JAUYPR010000005.1 GCA_030695785.1 bacterium | reverse complement strand
GACTTCAGCACGATTTGGTGTTAAACGGTGTCGAAATCGGGGGCGGAAGTATCCGTATTCACCAGAAAGACATTCAAGAAAAAGTATTTGACCTCATCGGCTTTACTGAAAAACAAAAACAAGAATTTTCCCATATGCTTCAAGCCTTTACCTACGGTGTCCCACCCCATGGTGGCATCGCTCCGGGGATTGACCGCTTTTTGTACACAGTGCTGGGTGAGAAAAGTTTGCGCGAAGTCATTGCTTTCCCCACCTCATCCTCTGGTCACACAGCAATGATGGATGCACCGTCTGCGGCAACGGAGGAGCAATTGCGCGAACTGCATCTAAAACCCATCGAATGACGCCCTCCCTTTTTTCGATTATCCTTTTTACCCTACTGCTGCTCCACGTCCAACCCTCGTACGCATCCATTATTCCTCCGTATGCGCCAGAAGAACCGGAAACCTTGGACCTTCCAATCCCATTTTATGAGCCTGTTCTCGTTCCTCTCAACATCACTGATGAAGCGCCACCCACCACAACCGCCAAAGCCGTGATCGTGCTGGACGCAAACTCGGCGACTATGCTTTTAGAACAAAACGCCGCGACTCCTTTCCCGCCCGCATCCACGACGAAAATCATGACCGCGCTTGTCGCGCTCGACCGCTGCAAAACTGATGACATCGTCACGGTGAGTGCATTGGATTTGAATGATGAAAACGCGCAAATGGGGCTTGTGCTGGGTGAACACATCACGGTTGAAAATCTTCTCTACGGGCTCTTGCTCAATTCCGGCAATGACGCGGCGCTGAATCTTGCCGAACACTGCGGGCCGGGAAAAGAGACATTCATCGTGGCCATGAATGAGAAAGCAAAAAAACTTGGACTCACCGCGACGTCGTTTCAAAACACGACTGGGTTGGATGCAACCGGGCACGTGATGAGTGTTCGCGATTTGGCTCATCTGACTGCCGCCGCACTGAAGAATCCGCTGATTGAAAAAATTGTTGGAACGATAGAAACAACAGTCCGTAATAGAGAGGAAACACGGGTGCATGCACTGAAAAATCGCAATCAGCTCCTCGGCCGAATCTCTGGCGTCATTGGCGGGAAAACCGGATTGACCGAACAAGCCGGCGAATGTCTAGTGGTTGCAATCGAGCGCGATGGACATCGGTTGATTGTGGTTGTCTTTGGAAGTTCAGACCGCTTCGGCGATGCCGAGTCGCTCATTGAATGGGGATTCAAGAACCACCGGTGGGAAAAGGAAAACCCTACTCCCTCGGCAACAACCACTCTTCCGGAATTGCCGGAAGGTACGCTTGAAAATCCTCACCGGTAAATACATACAACGGCTGGAGAAATTCCTGTTTCTGCCCTGATACCACATACCCAAGAAAGATATTCTCGATCCTCACTTCAGCCACACCATTCGTTGGAGTTCTGACCAAAATTGCCCGCCCCCCATTCAGTTCACGCCACGCTTGTGCTGGAGTTTTTAAAGGATACGTTGATGCATCCTCTTCATCAATGGCAAGGTCCGTATACAAAACAAAGGCAGCCTCCATCCCACTCCGGCCTGCAACCACAACAACCGACACCAGTGGTTTTTTTGGATCAACCGGAAGAACAGACACCCCGCCAATCGCCCGATACGGAACCGTCACCCGCAACCCTTGCGCTTGGGAAAGTAAGATGGTATCGCTCCATTCACTACCATCGGAGCGGACAAACGTCAACGAACTTTTTTCCATATCAAGATACTCTGTAAGAAGCGGCTTTGCCGTGTCGCCGAGCCGGGTGGTGCGCGACAGCAATGTGGAAACAAACGCCCGCACCTCCTCCGCTGTCGGCACGCTTCGTGCAATCTCTGTTGGATCTGCAAATACGTTTTGTTTATACGCGAAGCTCCCGGTCAATCCGTCAATGGTGATTTCAGCTTTTGCCGCATCATCCTTCCATTTGTACGACGTCAAACCTACACGCTCAGGATTGGTCGTAAACCCCCACTCTCCTGCTTGCACTTGCGCGCGGTCTTGCGTAAGAAACCCGGTTGGTGGTAAGGACAGATGAAATACGACTGCGCTTGGCGTTCCTTGGGGAAGCCGACCGTCAATGGTATCCAATGTATAGCGGAAGGGAATTTCGGGGATAATCCCCTGGCCAATGTTTGCGTTTGGGAGACGGCCGAACTCCGTTTCCGGCGCCGCGAGTGGGATTGGATTTTTCTCGCGATACACCTGCCACCCAATATCCCACACCACTTTCCCGATGGCAAAGATAAGTCCGCCGACAAGAAGGGTGAGTGCAAGCTGGCGCGCGGTTTGCGCCGACTGGTGCAGTGTTGCCATATATCCAGTATAGTACAATTTGAACATGTCTGTTCGCGTTCGCTATGCCCCATCCCCCACGGGGCACCCGCATCTTGGGAATATCCGCACCGCACTCTTTAATTTCCTCTTTGCGCGGCATGCAGGAGGGGAATTCGTTGTGCGGATTGAAGACACCGACCGAGCCCGTCTTGTGGAAAAGTCAGAAGACGCAATTTTGGAAAGCCTGCGCTGGCTTGGGCTCACGTGGGATGAAGGGCCAGACAAAGGCGGGCCGTTTGCGCCGTACGTCCAGTCGGAACGGTTGGAAAGTTACCAAAAAGCTGCCCAAGAGTTGGTCAAAAAAGGGTTTGCCTATCTATGTTTTTGTACGCAGGACCGGCTTGCGGAAATGCGCAAAGTTCAAGAAGCTAAGCACGAACCTCCGCGCTACGACCGGCAGTGTTTGATGCTTTCATCTGACGATATTCGAAACAGCATGGATACGAACGAACCACATGTTATCCGACTCAAGGTTCCGCAAGAAGGGAAGACCGTCTTTGAGGATGCAGTCCGTGGGCACGTTGAGTTTGAGAATGCGCTTTTGGATGATCAAGTGCTTTTAAAATCCGACGGTTTTCCAACATATCACCTTGCGGTTGTGGTGGATGACCATGCGATGAACATCACGCACGTCATCCGTGCGGAAGAATGGATTTCTTCGACCCCCAAACACCTCCTCCTCTATCAATTCTTTGGCTGGACGCCACCAACGTATGCGCACGTACCTATGATCATGGATGCACACAAAGCCAAGCTCTCCAAACGCCGGGGTGCAAAGGCGATGCTCGAGTATCGGGATGCGGGTTACCTTCCAGAGGTAGTGGTGAATTATCTTTCGACATTGGGGTGGATGCATCCAAATGAAGAAAAGCTTCTCACATTGGACGAACTCGCCGCCGCATTTACACTTGAGGGCATCAAAAAAAGCCCGGCAGTTTTCGACCAACGAAAAATGGATTGGATGAATGGACTTGCGATCCGTCAACTGACGGATGAGAAACTGCTGATTGCACTGGATCCGTTTTTGGATTCTGGTTGGGATCGACACGTTGTAAAGAAACTGATTCCGCTCGCGAAAGAACGCATGACGACGTTAAAAGATTTCTCTGTTCTGTGTGATTTCTTCTTTACAAACAACATACAGAAAAACGAATCCATCATGAACCAAAAAATTGCTGTTGACAAGGCACAGACGTTCATTCGCAGATATACCAGTATACTTGCATCTCTCACTCAGTGGACGCATGAGGAACTCGAGCAGACGACCAGAAAGTTTGCGGCAGATCACCAGTTGAAGCCTGCGGACTTTTTTATGCTTCTGCGCATCGCGTTCAGTGGAAAAACCATTACTCCACCTTTGTTTGAGTCAATGGTGATTTTGGGGAAAGACATTGTGATCCAAAGGCTGTCGGAGGCGAATTTTCGCTGCTAATGCTGCTAACTGTGCATCATCCGCACGTTTGTAATCATGCGATGAAAGATACCCTGCATACTTCTGAAAGAATATATTGATTTCCGATCGTAACGGTTTCCAATCGTTCATTTTGGTACCATGCATGGGGAAAAGCTTGGCATGCGCGTGGTCAACGCCAAACCCTTCAAAAAACATCCCCGTCCTGCCTACATCGTCAAACGCGGCATCCAACAATTTTCCAACTTTCTTCGCAGCTTTCACGAGGCCGGATAATACATCGTCGGGCAGATCAAATGCGTAGCTTGGTTCATGTTGTTTGGTAACCACCACCGAGAATCCTTCGGTGTTCGGAAAAATGGAAAGAAACGCAAGATGCTTTTCGTCTTCCCAGATTTTATGGCAGGGCGCTTCCCCTACCACAAACTTGCAAAAGATACAGTCACTCTTCATTATTCTCAATCATATCATCTCATTGATTCTTCTGAAACATCCTGCCGGCTTTTTCTGCTGACCCGTTTTCTTTCAAGCTCGGTTAAATATTTTTTTCTTAAACGCAAAGACAGCGGAGTAATTTCTAACAGTTCATCATCGGCCAAAAAATCCAAACACTGTTCGAGCGAAAACTTTATGGATGGAGTAAGCTGAATAACTCCATCGGAAGCTTTGGATCTCATATTGGTCAATTGCTTGCCTTTGCATACATTTATTGCGATGTCTTCATTTTTTGCATTGATGCCAACAATCATTCCTGCATACACACGCGTGGCAGGATCTATAAATGTCAGGCCCCGTTCTTGCGCATTCTGTAATCCATACGCTAAAGCTTCGCCATGCTGGATTGCAATAAGCACGCCGCGCCTTGTTGTCGGCAAAATCTTCCCTATATTCTCATATCCTAAAAGAGCTGAGTTATAGACAGCGGTGCCCTTTGTTGCGGTATATAAATAATTTCTCAAACCGATCAGTGCCCGTGTCGGCATATGGTAGTTAAAATCAACCTCCTCTTCATTTGCCGGAACCATGTGCATGAATGTTCCATGCCTTTTGCCAAGTTCCTCTGTAATCACGCCGACAAACTCTTTCGGTACGGTCACATAGACTTCCTCAATAGGTTCTTGTATCTGCCCATCCACCTCTTTTGTGATGACTTCCGGCTTGCCAACTTCCATCTCATATCCTTCCCGCCTCATTGTTTCAAGAAGAATGGAGAGATGAAGTTCACCGCGTCCAGAGATCATAAACTTTCCGTTGTCAAGTTTTTTTATGTGCAAACTTAAATTACGTTCAATCTCCTTTGTCAACCTTTCCTCAATGTGCCTGCTGGTAACAAACTTCCCTTCGCGTCCGGCAAAAGGAGAGGTATTTGGCCCCAAGGTCATATGCAGTGTAGGCTCACCAATAACAACGTGCGGAAGGGGAGTCGTATCGGAAGGATCGGAAAGGGTATCGCCGATGTTTGCATCCGCTACTCCTGAAAACAAAACAATTTCTCCAGAGTGGGCAGACTCCACCTCTCTTTTTTCCAAACCCTCAAAGACCATTAATCTTTCAACGGTATACACCTTTGATGGGCAATCGGTCCGTATAATTTTCATTCCCTTTTTAATATCGCCCTGATAAACCTTTCCCACAACAATTCTTCCTACATGAGAGTCATAATCCAGCGAAGACATCATCATCTTAAAAGTTCCGTCGCGCACTTTTGCTGCAGGAATAAAATCAACAATAGCGTCAAGCAGAGGGAAAATAGTACCTTCCTGGTTATGATGTTCCGGCAAATCTTTCCATGCCACGCCCCGTCTTCCGACCGCATAGACAATGAGAAAGTCAAGTTGGGATTGGTCGGTTGCCAACTCTAAAAACAAGGATTCTATCTCCGAAACAGTATGGGCAGGATTTGCATGCCGCTTGTCTATTTTGTTCACGACAACAATAATCTTGAGCCCAAGCTCCAAGGCTTTCTTCAACACAAATCTGGTTTGAGGCATTGGCCCTTCCTGGGCATCGACAATGAGCAATGCCCCATCTGCCATACCCAACGTCCGCTCGACTTCACCGGAAAAATCCACGTGCCCCGGAGTATCGATAATATTTATTTTTGTCTCTTTATAGCGAATGGAGCAGTTTTTTGCCAAAATAGTAATACCACGCTCACGCTCGAGCGCGTTGCTGTCCATAATCTGCGTTTGCCCCATCTCTTCTTGGTTATCACGGAAAACATGGCTCTGCTTCAAAAGAGCGTCGACAAGCGTCGTTTTGCCGTGGTCAACATGGGCAATCACTGCCACATTCACAATGTTTTGTTGCATAAAAAAACCCGGCCGTCTCTTGGTCGGGTGCTTGTATTATACCAAAAGAACACAGGCAATAAAAGTGAAGAGGCCATGGCCCTGAGCGGAGTCCCAATTTATTGGGACGAAGTCGAAGGGCTGGCCGTTTACAGAAAATGTCGAACTTCAATTTGTTAGCTCGGCCTTCGGCCTCGCTTACTCCGGCGCGGCGCCTTTACACTGAGCGGTTCGGCTGAGCTCACCGTCGAAGCCTTGCCGAATGTGCCCACCCGCCGCGCCTCCGAAACTGTCGGCTCGTAAAAGTCGCTGAAAGCGACTAAAAGAAAAACGCAAAAATTTTAAAGAACTTTTTATTAACTCAGTTTAACATACTTGAATGCTCAAAATATGCTATACTTTTTCTTGGAGATACATATGGAAAATCAAATTAATGACGGGGTTCAAAATACCCAACAAATTGGGCAAAATCCTGTAAACCAACCCGAACCAATTCCAGAAAAACCAAAGGTAAATTATTGGGTGATTTCTACAGTGATATTTGCATTTTTATTTCTTGGAACTTTGGGCTGGTATTTTTTATATGCATCCCCACAAAATACCCAGAAGCAAATCAACAACTCTACTATTCCCGAACTACCCCCATCCGGTGTGATAGAAAATTCACCATCCAATATTCAAACCCAACAAGGTTCGGGGAAAGTTGCGTACCGAATGAGCGGAACTATTCTTGAAGGCGGAGATGTCTGGACAAGTAATTCAGATGGCAGTGGTAAACAAAAATTAACTAGTTCTGCACATATCGGTTGGCTTTATAGCTGGTCACCAGATAATAGTTTTATTCTTGCTTCAACAAATGAAGTAAGTCAAAATTTTGTAAAAACCGATTATGTAGCTATTGACACTCAGTCAGGTAGTGAAACTGCAATACCAGTTGTAAGAGGAATGAGTGGCGATGGGAATAGTGATTTTGTGTGGATCGGAAATAAAGAAATAGCTTATGCAGATGAAAATGTTATTTACAAAATTACGATTGGTGGTCAGAGATCAGAAATAAATAGAATTCCAGCTGAGGCTCAAGCTATTTTTTATCACCTTAATAAAACTGCAAGTAAAATTATCTACGACACCTCCGCACCCGGATTTTCCGGCGACATGATAAATGTTTTTGTCTATGATTTAGTATCAAAACAAAAAAATCAAATTAGCGAAGGTGGCAATGCATATGTTCTAGGCTGGATGGGAAATAATATTGCATATCAACAGGGCAAGGGTCTTTGGAGTTCAAGCTCAGATGGCAAAACAAAAAGAAAACTTGCGGATCTTGAAGAGTGGTACATTTTGGGTAGTGCTATATCTCAAGATGGCAATAAAATCTTTTTTACTGCTGATAATCGTGGCAGTGGAAAACCAAATCAAGGAAAAGTTTTTGTCTACGACAGCAAGCAGGGCAAGTTATCTGAAATAGGTAACCTTGACAAGGATACATTTGCTAGTAACCTTTCAATTTCAAGAGACGCAGGTTTTGGAGGCTATACTTTGTCTGGAATTATCAACGCGCCAAGCCTAACGATTAACTTTGCTAATAACAAAAGTATAAAACTTTGTGAGTCTTCATGTTATTACCCAATTTGGCAGAATTAAAACAATGCTCGGATTTGCCGAGCAAAAATCGCGCGCGCAAAAAATAGTTGCCATGATTTATCGATCATGGCAAAAACTGTCGGCTCGAACTTCTTTTTAAAAGATCAGGACTGTACGCAAGTTTCAAATAGGGCGGATTTGACGCGCTTTCCGCGGAGCACTTTGACTGCGCTCAGCGTAAAGCGGGCACACCGACAAATGAAGGAAAGAGTGACGCTAAAACTTTATCAAATCCGGGAAGCAAATCAAAAATTTTAGCATCTCCAACTTTTATCCATTTATAATTTTGAGCTTCCCAATCTAGTTTTACCTTATCCGTCTTTACATCCACCAAAACCGGATGGACAATCCATGTCTTATTATATTTTTCTTCTTCTTGATCAAAGATTGAGCCGCGGTGAATTGAGATAATATCTTTTGCCTCAATTCCCAATTCCTCACGTAATTCATCTTTCACTTTTTCTTCGATATTTCTTCCGTCATCAAGAAATCCAGAAATACCATTCCAAAAGTTCGGGTAGAATCTCATTCTTGAATTTCTTTGCACAATTAAAATTTTGTCGTTGTTTCTTAAAACACAATTGATGACGGGAGCGTATCGGATGTTTGTGTAATCAACTTGTCCATCTTTTGGTTTGAAAGTCGGCTCCATCGCTTTCTCAAAGTATTCTCGCCAAACTTTTTTGTGTATTGTCGCCATAGATTTAGGAAAAGATTCTGAAATCCCTCAAGTATGAACACCCTAGAGTTGTGCTTGAGTTTCTGTTGCAAAGACCAATTTAACACCTGAAAGGTTTTTTTGGTTCACTTTATATTTTTTCTCTTTTCACGCCTCCGTGGTTAATAGTTACTGCAGAACGATTATGACTTCATCCTTTTTAATTCAAATGTAGCCAGATATGAATGAAGTGGTCTTCCTTGTCTTCTTACCTCATATAGTGCACCAAACATTTGAAGGCCTGCTGTTTCATAACGAGTGATAACTTTAAAGCCATTTAACTCTACATTAGAAACCGGGGCATAGGCAACTCCCGTCACACCAGCAACCTTTTTCCCCAACAAAACCATTTCACCAAACTCCAGTTCCGCAACTACAATGAAATTTTTCCTATTGCTTAACAATTCAAACTCATCGTCTCTCAAGGCAATACTCATTCTAACTTCCGCTAAACCCGTATAGATTAAATGTAGGCCTTTTCTTCTTTCTTTTAATTCTTTTAATGCTTCTCTAGCAGCTTGTATATCAGTAAATGGAATTAACCCATTAGTAGTGAAGGATTGATGAGAAAAAGGCGTTTCTCCGGTTCGAGGGCCAAACAGTCTTTCTTGTTTAATGGGGACAAGAGACCGTGCAGTACAAACTATTCCTTCAATCTCTCTCATGTTTAGGAGTGTACCATAAGATTACTCATAGTCTTTTGAACAGTTCAAAGTCGTCTTTTATTAAAGCTTCCTTTTTAGCTTTTGACCATTTTTTTAGTTGCCATTCTCTTTTCATTGCTAAAGACCTTGTCGGATAAGTTTCTGAATAAGCTAAGTTGTAAGAAGAGAAATATTTTATGTATTTTGCCGATTTACTATTTTTAAATGAATGTTCTTTTAATCTTTTCTCTAAATTATTAGTTTGACCTATATAAAGAGTATTAGAAGAAGTACGGAGAATATAGACGACATAAGACATACAGAGTTTCCTTCGACTCGTCGTTTCACTCCTCGCTCAGGACGATTCGGTTAAAAACCATTAACTTATTCTATAATTATGACATGGCTATAGCACTTCGACAAGTTCAGTGCCATGGCCGTGAGCGTAGCGAGTTTACGAGCGAAGTCGAATCGGCTGGGAGGCCTGGATTCGGACCAGGATTAATAGGTTCAGAGCCTATCGGCCTACCGTTAGCCGACCTCCCAATTCCTCTTATTGTACCAAATCTTGATTTCGAAAGGGCATCGAAATCTCTTTCCACTAAGATCTAGTGTACAATACGGCGATATGATTAAAGAAATGATCGTACATGGGGAAAGCAAACCAAACCAGATGCAGAGAATTGGCATGTATTTTTCCCGTCGCATGGATATGTCTTCGTTTGGACGTGAGTCTTTTCCATCAGATGGGAGAGAGGTTCCATACAAACTTGCCCGATTTATTGATTTTGCCAAGGAGAACTTGTTTATATTATCCGACTTTCTTGACCCGGATCTTTTTGCCCATCGTGCGGTACTTACCGCTCTAGGTGATGCTAGTATGCGAAAGGTGGATATTCGTATCGTTGTTGGTTCTGATTATGACAGGGCGAGTACCGACATTATCGATGGGAGTTTGGGCGGAGTTCTTATTAATGTTCTGAAAGATGGGCCGGTTGAATATCCATTCATCACTGGAGACGGAAAATATATATGGATTGTATCTCCTGAAGCGAATTATATACTTTGCAAAATGGATAGGAGATTCACAAGACAAATGGAGGCTAAGTTCAGGCAGATATATAACTTAACACAGCCTCTTTTATTAGAACCCACTAAAGTATCGGTGTAAAACTTCCCAATCTCCTGTGGTAAAATGAATTACGTAATTAATTACGTAATAAGTTACGCAACAACTTAAATACCTACCCAAAAGTTAGAAAACAGAAATATAAGAAATCTGACAAAACTTGGCGGCAAGAGCATAGGAATTACTCTTCCTGTTGATCTTCTGCGAAAACTCGGCTAGCGTAAGCGCCAAAAAGTCCAAATCTCCCTCAAGGGGAGAACGTTTGTAATAAAAGATTGGAAAAAGTAAAAAGAGGCCCTCTTTTTTTCTGCCCGTAAGCTCAGCTTTTTGATAAAATTGTTCTGGAGATAATATTCTTCTACCCGTCGGGCCGTAAAGCCCCGTAGGACCACGGCCCTTTTCGGGGTGGATATTCCCACCTGGCGGAAGATTTTACCAAATCTTGATTTCGAATGATCTTCATTCGAAGAATGACCAAAAATCTATGCTAGAATAGCAGTACGATGGCAAAACAAGCAAAGAATCTTCAGTTTAAAGTATTGGTTGAACGGGATGAGGATGGCATATATGTTGCCTCAGTTCCTGAGCTTCCTGGATGTTATACGCAAGGGAAAACGTTGGATGAAGTACGAAAGCGCATCAAAAAGGTTATCGAGTTGGTACTTGAATCCGATAAAGATATCAGAAAGGAAAAATTGACCTCTCCAAGATCTCCTATTTCTTTTCTTGGGATTGAAGACCTCACCATCCGCAGTTATGCCTAAACTTTCTCCAATAAGTGGAAAGCGGCTCCTTTCCATACTGCAAAAGTTGGATTTTCAAAAAGTTCATCAAAAAGGAAGTCATGCCCGCATGGAACATCCCGACGGAAGAAAAACTTCGATTCCCCTTCATTCGGGTGAAAAAGTCGGTGTCGGGTTACTTAGAAAAATCTTGCGAGATGTCAATCTATCGAGAGATCAGTTTAAGGACTTGAGATAAATGATCACTTTCGATGATTTCCAAAAACTTGACCTTCGCATTGGCATGGTTATTTCGGCTGAAAAATTGGAGGGGTCGGATAAACTTGTAAAACTTGTCGTTGATCTTGGGGATGAGAAGCGACAGATTCTTGCCGGCATTGCAGAATTTTTTCCTGATCTTGAGCTTCTGGTCGGAAAAGAAATTCCAGTTCTCACTAACCTTGAACCAAAAACCTTTCACGAGGAAGAAAGCCAAGGAATGATGCTAGCTGCTGATGTTGATGGCCGACCCATTCTCCTCCACCCAACAGAACATATACCGCCTGGAAGTAAGATAAGGTAAAAACGTCGAAACTAGTTGCACCCGTCGGTCCGTACAGCCCCGTAGAACCACGGTCCTTTACGGGTTCTGAACACCTTTACTTTATTTATCTCGTGCTTGACAAAGTGTACAGAAAAGTGTACAG
>JAUYPR010000080.1 GCA_030695785.1 bacterium | reverse complement strand
ATTGGGGAAAAATGTTATTCTCTATTTTTACCCAAAAGATAATACTCCTGGTTGTACGATTGAGGGGAAAGAATTTACTCAGTTAAAGTCGGCATTTGACAAAAAGAATGCCGTTATCCTTGGTGTCAGTAAGCAGGGAGTTGAATCACATCAGCGCTTTTGCAAAACGTACGATTTTACGATCGACCTTCTTGCGGATACCGAAGGAAAACTTCACGATGTAATCGGAATTACGAGTCGGTCGACCGTGTTGGTTGACGAACGCGGCATCGTCAAAAAAATCTGGACGAATGTTTCTCCCCGCGACCATGCCGCTTCAGTGCTACAATCAATTGCATGAAGCTGTCCACGATCTACAAAAAACGACCCAGGGATGCGCGGAAGGGGGATTTTGGGAAACTGCTCGTGATCGGCGGTTCGTTTCGATACACCGGCGCGCCGATCTTCAATGCCATTGCTGCGTTGCGTACAGGATGTGATCTGGTCACGATTGCTGCACCCGAGCGGGCGGCGGATATCTCTGCGTCCTTCCTCCCCGACCTCATGACGTATCCTTTATCTGGAACTCATCTGATCCCGGCTCACATTCCAACCATTCTCGAACTGTCCGCATGGGCATCGGCCATTGTTTTGGGCGGCGGACTTGGGCAATCGGAGGAAACAAAAGATGCGGTTGCGACACTCGCTCGAGCAATCAAAAAGCCGTTGGTTGTTGATGCCGACGGACTGACGCTTCTTGTGCCTTCAAATTATTCGTTCGAGGATCAACGGGTCATTTTTACTCCTCATGCCGGCGAGCTAGGGCATCTGCTCGGCGAAGAGGTTCCGGACGAACAGCATCTTTCCGCACGAAAAGAAATGGTCAAGAAGGCCGCGTCCGCTTGGAACGTCACCATTCTTTTGAAAGGCTACCGCGATATTGTCTCTGACGGATCCCGCATCGTCGTCGACCAAAACGATTCGCCGTTTTTGACCAAAGGTGGGATCGGCGACATCCTCGCGGGTGTATGTGGAGGTTTTCTTGCGCGCGGCATTACACCATTTGATGCGGCATGCGCGGCCGCGGTCATTGTCGGCCAAGCAGGGAAGCATGCAGCCAAAACCTTTGGCGAGTCGTTGTTGGCTTCCGACGTGCTCGACGCCCTCGTTGATGTCGTACCCCAGTAGCTGTCGTGGTATACTCCTTCCCGATGACAGAACGGGTGGTGACGGAACAAGAGCCGCAGAGTCTCGTCGATCGTATCGCATTTCTTCCATGGGGAGAATGGAGTGGATGGGCAACAAGCAAACTCGTTCCTCTCGGGGGGATTCGATCGGTGAACTGTGAAGAGTTTGTGCTCTTCATGATGTGGCTTGCAGGCGCAGAGGTTCCGCGTACGCGATCGCTTGAATTGTCGCGCTGGCCGAAAGCAAAAAGGGTCAGTTTTGAGCATGCACCCAAGGGAGCGATTGCCTTTTTTGAGCATGGCGAAGGATTTCATATCACGATCTTCTACGGAGAAAACCGTCGCAAAGAACCCCTGTTTCTTCATTCATCGCGGCACATCAACCCCTTTTTGAACCGAGACGGCGTAATGGTTTCTCCGCTTCCAGTGATGTCAAGCTGGTATCCAGGTGAGTGCCGCTCTCTTGTCTTTCCGGAGACAGATGCTGCCCACTTTCAGCATATTGACAGAATTTTCATTCTCCATGAGCACAGATACAAAACGCGCTATTGGGAATAAGGTTTTTGCCGATCTTTTTTCCTTGAGTCAACGACGGTACCAACGCCGGCGTCCGTCCGCCTGGACGCTCCATCGGATGGAAGAGTTGGTCGATCGCCTCGGGCATCCAGAAAAATCATTCAAAACGATCCACGTCGGGGGAACCAGCGGGAAGGGGTCGACCGCAACCATGATCGCGTCGATCCTTCGTGCATCTTCACGCCGTGTCGGCCTCGAAGTATTTCCACCGGTGCGATCAATGCGTGAATCAGTACAGATTAATGGCCGGGTAGTATCGGAAACATGTTTTCGCCGAGCTTGGACACATCTTCAGCCAATTGTCGAGGCGATGCACAAGGAAAGTAAAGAAGGCGCGCCCACATTTTTCGAAGCACTCATCGCACTCTGCTTTCTCGTTTGGAAGGAAGCAAAGATTGACGTTGCGGTTGTCGAAGTAGGCATGGGCGGAGCCCGGGACGCGACGAATGTGATTCGTCCCGAGGTTGTTGTGCTGACCAATGTCGGGCTCGATCATACCCAATTCCTGGGATCAACGGTCGAAGCGATTGCGCGGGAAAAGGTCGGCATCTTGAAAGAAGGAACTCCGGTCATTTCTGCCGCAACGCAAGAGTCTGTCCAGGCAATCATCAAAAAGAAGGCTAAGGAAGAAAAGACGACGGCCTTTTTTTATGGAAAAGATTTTCATGATGCACCGTTCGATCTTTCTTTGCTCGGACAACATCAAAGGATCAATGCGGCTTGCGCGGTTGCAGCGGTCAAAATCTTTGATTCGTCGATAACGCAAGAGAACATCCAACGGGGACTTTCGACCGTAGTTCTTCCTGGCCGGTTTGAAATCGTCAGGTCCAGACCGCTTGTCATTTTTGATGGTGCGCATAACCCGGATAAAATGACCGCGCTTGTCCAAACACTCAAAGCAGAGTTTCCCAAAAAGAGGATCATCGGTATCTTTGGAGTGAAAGAAGATAAAGATGTGGAGGCAATGTTTGGTTTGTTTGGGGAAGAACTGAAAACGGTCTTCGCGACGACTTTTCAGATTCCACCAATCGGGGTCGGACGTGCATTGTCGGCATCTGCATTGACAAAAAGACTTCATCGGATGGGAATGAAGTCAATCATCACCGAGCCCAATCCTCGCCGTGCCCTCGGCTACGCCTCTCGATTAGCTGACAAAAACGACCTTATTCTCGTCACCGGCTCGTTTTATTTGCTTCTTGCACTGCATAGTTGACGTTGTCCCTTCACTTCTGTTATACTTGCATTTGTCCATGCGAAGAATAGTCGCAGCGACGAAGGAGAAATAATTCGGCACAGATTACTTATGATGACTTATCTTCCGCCCAAGTAAACATTTCTTCTTCGTCGCTTTTTTAATGCAAATAACGGTCGACCAACTGTTAAAGGTTGATGGTTGTGTGACCGGGCCTATGGCACAACTGGCTAGCGCGCCTCGTTTGCAACGAGGAGGTTGAGGGTTCGAATCCCTCTAGGTCCACCCTGAGCGACCGAAGGGAGTCGAAGGGTACCTTAACAAATCGAGTAAAGAGAACACGAGAAGGTTGCATCGAGAAAAGATTGCAGCAAAGATTTGTCTAACTCATGCACACAATGGATGCCTTGGGATATCAGGCCGATGAAGGGCGCGGTTGGTGGCGATATGCTCGGGGGAGTGACCAAACACACAGTGATCCCGAGATTCCCGAATGGGACAACCCACTCCTTTTTGGAGTATCTGCAAGTGAATTCATAGCTTGTAGAGGGGAACCCGCTGAACTGAAACATCTTAGTAAGCGGTGGAAAAGAGAACAAATGTTATTTTGACTGCGCAAGCAGGCAAAAATAGCAGCTTGGGCGGAAGCCCAGGTGCGTATTCCCTGAGTAGCGGCGAGCGAAACGGGAACAGCCTAAACCCGCCTCTCAAGCGTAAGCGAGAGGGCGGGGGTTGCAGGATTCTTATACGGTATCGGACAACGGTAGCAAAAGGATTTGGAATAATCCACCAAAGAAGGTGAAAGTCCTGTATGCGAAACCAGCGTCCGGCCAGAGAACACCTAAGTACCGCGAGGCACGCGAAATCTTGCGGGAATCAGGCACGACCACGTGCCAAGGCTAAATACCTGATATCACCGATAGTGAACAAGTACCGTGAGGGAAAGGTGAAAAGAAGGGGCAAGACCCTAGTGAAATAGAACCTGAAATTGTGTGCTAACAAGCAGTCGAAGTCCACTCTTCAGAACTGATTGGCCCTCGGGTCGATCAATCTGGAGGGGATGACGGCGTGCCTATTGAAGAATGAACCGGCGAGTGATCATGCGTTCTTTTGTCTAACCAAGATTTCCTTGGGGAGGCGGAGCGAAAGCGAGTCTGAATAGGGCGAATAATAAGAGCGCAGGATCGACCCGAAACCGGGTGAGCTACCTATGTGCAGGGTGAGCCCCGCCGAAAGGCGGGGGGAGGCCCGAACCCGTGTACGTTGCAATGTGCTGGGATGACATGTGGGTAGAGGTAAAATGCCAATCGAACCCGGAGATAGCTGGTTCTCCCCGAAATATATTGAGGTATAGCCTTTGAGGAATGCGTTGGAGGTAGAGCTCTGGATGGACTTCTTTTGCGCAAGCGAGAGATTCCAATCAAACTCCAAATGCCGACGCTATTATCCTCAAGGAGTCAGTCCGGCCCGGCTAAGCGGGTCTGGTCGAAAGGGAAACAACCCAGATCGACAGCTAAGGTCCCTAATTCGTGATTTAGTGTGAAAGGATGTTGTGTTGCACAGACAGCCAGGAAGTTGGCTTAGAAGCAGCCACCTTTTAAAGAAAGCGTAACAGCTCACTGGTCGAGGCAATGCAGCGCCGAAAATGTATCGGGGCTCAAATCACGAACCGAAGCTTCGAATCTTTTGTCTCCTCGGAGACGAGAGGTGGTAGGGGAGCGTTCTGCATACACTGAAGGTCGACCGCAAGGACGGCTGGAGTGTGCAGAAGTGAGTATGCCGGTATGAGTAGCGAAAGTCGCCTGAGAATGGCGACCACCGAATGCCCAAGGTTTCCCTGGCAATGTTTGTCATCCAGGGGTGAGTCGGTCCTAAGCTGAGGCCAATTGGCGTAAGCGATGGAAAACAGGTTGATATTCCTGTACAGGGTTTATTCTGATAAAGACGTGAAGGGCGGACCGTGGTGGAGAGGTTTAGCCCCCCATTGGGGGGTTGAAGCACGAAGCAAGAAACAATTGGAAAATCCGTTGTTTTGATTATGCGACGTGTGACCAAGAGTTTCTTCGCAAGAAGGAGCAATTGAATACTCTTCAGCATGCAAGAAAAGGCTCGTCACGGAGAATAGATCTTGCCGTACCGCAAACCGACACTGGTGGGCTGGTAGAGAATACTAAGGTGAACGGGAGAACGGCGGTTAAGGAACTCGGCAATACAGCTGGGCGTAATTTCGAGAGATGCCCTACCCAGGTAGTCTCCCGTAAGGGAGAGATACTTGGGTCGCAGTGAAAGACGCGGAGCGACTGTTTAACAAAAACACAGGTCTCTGCAAACCCGAAAGGGGATGTATAGGGGCTGACACCTGCCCAGTGCTGGAAGGTTAAAGAGAGAGATGATGTTGGGGAAACCCGACTGAGTCTTGAACTGAAGCCCCAGTGAACGGCAGCAGTAACTATAACTGTTCGACGGTAGCGAAGTTCCTTGTCAGGTAAGTTCTGACCCGCACGAAAGGTTGAACGACTTCGCGACTGTCTCAACCGCCGACCCGGCGAAATTGAAGTGGCTGTGAAGATGCGGCCTTCCTGTCTTTGGACAAAAAGACCCCGTGGAGCTTTACTACAACTTGACACTGATCTATAAGGGAGAATCGTGTAGCGTAGGAGGGAGTCTGAGGCCGCAAGGCTGAAGACGTCAATGAAACACCTCTCGTTTTGCTTTATAGGTCTCACCGCGATCCCGCATAAAGAACCGGGAGCGGAACACTGTCTGGCGGGTAGTTTGGCTGGGGCGGCATTCTCCAAAAAAGTAACGGAGAAGTACAAAGGTCGGCTTCGCTCGGATGGAAATCGAGCAACAAGCGCAATGGTATAAGCCGGCTTGACTGTGAGACGTGCATGTCGAGCAGATGCGAAAGCAGGTCATAGTGATCCTCTGTTTGGTCGTGGGACCGGCAGGGCTTATCGGATAAAAGCTACCCCGGGGATAACAGGCTAATCTCCTCCAAGAGTTCACATCGACGAGGAGGTTTGGCACCTTGAATACACATCGGGGTGCGGGAGAAGTAATTCTCCCTTCCTGTTGAAAATATAGTCAGCTCATAACGGTGGACTCCTCTTGATTTTCGGGTTACATTTGTATACTCTAAAATCAATGGACAATACCGTGGGAAGTCTGACAGAAGAAGAACAGTCCATTCTCATTGGAAGTCTCTTAGGAGACGGGACAATGAGAAAGAAAAGAAATGCTCTCTTAGAAATCAACCACAGTTATCAGCAGAAAGTGTTGGTTGAGTTTCAGAGAGCAAAAGAAACTGATACATCTTTTAAAGGAACAATTCGGCATAGAATCGACTCTGAATAGAGACAAAAAGTACTATCGAATTCGAATTCGAACACGAAGTGCCAAAAGATTTATGCAGATCGTTGAACCTTATGTATTAGAGGATTTCAAGTATAAGTTTCCTTCTGTCATGACCCCGTAACGACTTGACCCGTACCACTCTGGTACAGGTCGGAGCTTTCCTCAAGAAAGCTAAAACGCTGACCCCTACTCTTTGATTTGGACGATCAAAAGATAAGAGGGTGAAGGTATAGTCTAACCTTATAGGAAACTATAAGAATCAGTACGATGTCGGCTCATCGCATCCTCCCGCTGAAGTAGGCGGGAAGGGTCGGGCTGTTCGCCCGTTAAAGCGGTACGTGAGCTGGGTTCAGAGCGTCGTGAGACAGCTGAGTGCCGGACAAGTGGCACTGACAACGAACTGTCTCTCTCCAGCGCTCCGAATGACGATGATCGAGGAAAGTATGGAGACTTACGTCAGATGACGTGAGAATAAATTTGGCTATATGCTGGGACGTCTTGCAAATGGCGACATACTAGTATATAATTTATATACTAGTGAAAATTGTCGTCCCCAGAAAATGGGCGAGATAATCAGCAGGAAAGACTCGTGTTCGCGCAAATGAATAGAATTAGTAACGACTATCTTGTTGGCTTTGTTGAGGGCGAAGGCATGTTTTATGTCGGCGTTGTTCCTTCAAAGGAAACCAAAACTGGCTGGCAAGTCATTTATTTCTTTAAAGTATCTCAGAATCCAGGTGGGAAAGTTGTATTAGATACACTGAAGCATCGTTTGGGTTGCGGATACGTGAAAGCAAACAGTCAAACTGATCCAGGAGATAAATCGCTCGCCTATGTCGTGCGAGATCTACCGAGCCTTCGAGAGAAAGTTATTCCTTTCTTTGAAGGAAAACTGTACGTGAAACGTAAAGCCTTTGACGCATTTAAACGTGTCACTGAGTTTGTTTCAGCAGGCAAACATTTTTCCTATGAAGGCATGAAGGTAATTTTAGATCTCGCATATACGATGAATACAGGGAAGCGACGATTTTCAAAAGAAGTAATTTTATGCGCGTACACACGAGAATCCTCACAGACTATACGCCAAACCACACCGTAGCCAAGTACAGCTTGGTGAAGGGTGGAAGATATAGTCGGATCCCATTGGCGACAATGGGTTAACAATATTGTCGGACTCTATCCAAGACAGGCGGAGGAAATTTGAGGGGAGTGACGCACAGTACGAGAGGACCTGCGTGAGATAACCTCTGGTGTACCAGTTGTTCCAAAAGAGCATCGCTGGGTAGCTATGTTGTTTGTTGATAAGCGCTGAAAGCATCTAAGCACGAAGCAACCCCCAAGATTAGATTTCCCAGTCCCCGCCGCAAGGCGGGGCAAGACCCCAGATAGACTATCTGGTTGATAGGGCGCAGGTGGAAGTCCGGTAACGGATGAAGCTAAGCGCTCCTAATGGTCAATCGAGACAAATCTAGTGCAATCCTTTTCGGTGCAACCTTTTCGTGATCTCTTTTTCTTCTGTTTGGTGTTTTGAAGCCTTTCGGTCTTTGGAGCGGCGTGGAACCACCCCTTCCCATTCCGAACAGGAACGTGAAACATGCCAGCGCCGACGATAGTGGTGGGGCAACCCACTGCGAACATAGGTCAAGGCCGAAGGGGTTGAAAACATCAGAAAGATTTCAGAACAACACACAATGGTATAATAAACATACAACCTGATGGAAAGGACGTGGGCATGAATGACAAAAACCACCAAAGCACAAAGCAAGCCAAGCTTAGCTCGGAAACCGAGTTTGACTCGGCGATCTTCACCGTCGAGTAAATTTTCCAGCATGGAAGAACTTCTGGCGTCGGGCATCGACGTCAAAGCTGCAGGTCGTGGTGATGTGGTCAAAGGCATCATTTTGTCCATCGGATCAAAAGAAATGATCGTTGATATTGGACAAAAGTCCGAAGGTATGCTGATTGGCCGCGAGTTTGATGCCGCCCGACCCCTCATTGAAAAACTAGCTGTTGGACAAGAAATTGAAGCCATGGTTATCCACCCTGATTACGACGACGGATCCATCTTGCTTTCGTTACGCAAACTGACCTCGGATTCCCAATGGGAAAGTCTAGACAAACTTTTGGAAAGCGGAAAGGTTGTGGAAGGAACGATTCTGGGTGTGAACCGCGGTGGGTTTGTGGTGGATTTGGGAGGAACGCGCGCGTTTTTGCCCCAATCACACCTTGACCCCCGGAGTCCGGAAAAGGTGGCCGTTGGGCGGACGGTGAACATAAAGGTTTTGGAAGTTGATCCAAAACAGAATCGCGTCATCGTATCCGAAAGAGCCGCGCGGCAAGAAGAAGACGCGAGCCGTTTGCGTGAAGTGGCGAAGTCGTTGAAAGTCGGGCAAGATGTTGAGGGGGTTATTTCCGCAGTTGTGCATTTTGGTGTGTTTCTTCGCTTTACCACGCCTGATGGTCAAACCGTTGAAGGACTCGTCCATACATCAGAACTTGCTTGGGAGCCTATTGCTGATCCTTCTTCAACCTTTGCGGTTGGGCAGACGTTGAACGTGCGGATCATATCCCTTGATCCTGGTCTTGGAAAAATCGGTTTGTCCAGAAAACTCGCGATGCATGATCCATGGCGCGATGCGGTCAAACGCTACACGGTTGGACAAAAAGTGAAAGGAAAAGTTGCGCGTCAAACATCGTTTGGCGTCTTTGTGCAGATTGAGCCGGGGATTGAAGGGTTGGTACACGCGACCCGTTTACCAAAAGACACGACGTTTTCAGAAGGCCAGGAAGTTGAATGTGCGATTACCGCACTGAATGAACGTCAGCGGTTTTTTGGCCTCAAATTTCGAACCTTGCCCACCACCTCCTAAACTCCATGATATGATCGGAACGGTATGGCAAAAACCAGCTCCTCCTACGTTTGCCAGCAATGTCAAGCGAAATTTGCATCTTGGTTCGGGAAATGCCCATCGTGTGATTCATGGAATTCGCTCGTTGAAACGGTTGGTGTGCCGTCAGGGTCAAAACGCAGGGCGGAAACACAACCTCTGCAACGATTGGTTGATATCAAGACAGTGGGGAAGAAGTGGATGTCGACAGGATTCCCCGATATTGATCGATTGCTCTCCGGCGGATTCCTCCCTGGAATGGTGATGTTGCTTGCAGGAAATCCGGGGATTGGGAAATCAACCCTGCTCTTACAAATTGCAGCCAGCCTCAAGCAGCCGACCCTCTACATTGCGGGCGAAGAATCGCCAGAGCAAATTCGCTACCGTGCCGATCGTGTGGGGTCGATTCCGCCAACGCTTTCGGTTCTTCCCGAGCTCAATGTGGATGCGGTGATCGCGGCTATTGAAACACACAAACCGGCGTTTGTGGTGATTGACTCGATTCAAACAATGTCGACAAGCGACCTTTTAGGTGCGGCAGGAAGTATTGGCCAGGTGCGTGAGTGTGCGTCTCGGCTGACCATTGCGGCCAAACGCGTCGGGGCGGCGATAGCCATGATTGGACATGTGACCAAGACTGGCGCGGTTGCAGGGCCCATGACGCTGGAGCATATTGTTGACACGGTGGTCATGCTGGAAGGAGAAGAACGATTAAATTTGCGTATTTTGCGTGTGTTGAAACACCGCTTTGGTACAACCGATGAAACCGCTTTTTTTTCGATGAATGAAAGTGGGTTTGTGTCAGCCTCAGATCCGTCACGGTTGTTTTTCAGTGAAGAAACCGTCGGCCGTCCGGGGATGGCGTTGGTGCCTGCACTGCATGGACGAAGGCCTCTTATGGTTGAAATCCAAGCCCTTACCGCGCCCACCGTTCTTTCGTACCCGCGGCGCGTCAGCGTGGGGTTAGAGACAGAGCGTTTGCATGTGCTGCTCGCCGTTCTTTTGCGGCATGGACGGGTAGAGCTTGGGACAGAGGACGTGTTCATGAACGTCGTTGGGGGATTGTCACTGCAGGATCCGGGTGTGGATTTAGCCGTCTGTATGGCGGTATATTCGGGCTTCCGCGGACGTGCGGTTCCTGGGGGTGTTGCATTTATCGGGGAAGTAGGACTTTTGGGTGAACTGCGGCCTCCTTCTCGGCTTGCCGATCGCGTCAAAGAAGCAAAAAGATTCGAAATTTCCCGTTTAGTCGGACCAAACATATCTACACGCGACGGGTGGGACGTGCGGACGCTTGAAGATTGCCTCCGCCACGTCTTTGAGGAGCGGGTACATGGATAGTTTCCCCAGATTCACACTATAAGATATGTCATTTTGATGGGATATTTTCCTATAGGTCTATTTAAGCTTGACAATATGGAGGAGGTATGTTATAGTCAAAGGGAGAAAAAAAGAGCATTCCTACCGTAGTGGTGTTCTCGAGTAGCAATGCTCTTTCGATAACGTAGGCCACAAACACAAGGCAGCTGTGTCGTGAGGCTACAGACTTAACAAAACCATAGTTTGAATATTCTGTCAACCCATTCAAAACCCAAAGAGGGGAAGACGAAGGGTTGGTGGGGTCCTTTTCCTTTGAGGAGTATTCTTTGGAGACTTCGAGTAGGGCAGGCTCGAGGTCTCCATTGAGTACTCCTCGAAGAGAAGTCCCACGAGCCCTTCGTTGTCTCCTTTTTGGACTTGACAAAGTTTCTCATTCTATGGTTAAATGCACATGAGTACATACGTACTTTTTCCTCTGCGTTTCGAGCCTATTGTATAAGCAATCAATTATTCACCATGACTGATCAGAGCAATTTTCGACCATCCTCTTCTGTTGACGCTTTTGTGGGAGCAAGAGATGATTTCGACACCACCCCTTTGCAAACCGTGACAGGATGTTTAGATATCATGCGCGAGGGGCACGGGTTTTTGCGTCCGCATTTTATCCTGTCCGATGACGATATCTACATTTCACTGTCGCAGATCCGGAGATTCAGGCTGAGGCCTGGTGATCTTGTGGAAGGGCAGGCGCGTCCGCCGAAAGACAACGAACGCTACTTCGGCCTTTTGAAGGTCGAAAAAGTGAATGGGATGCTGGCGGATGAAGTTCCCGAGCGGCCGCATTTTGAAGACCTCACGCCCATTTACCCCGATTATCATCTGAAGCTTGAAGTTGGGAAAACGCCGCTTGCGGGGAGGATGATTGACTTCATCGCCCCGGTTGGGAAGGGTCAGCGCGCGCTGATTGTTTCCCCACCGAAGGCAGGCAAAACAGTGCTCATGAAAGAGATTGCGCATGCAATCTCCACCAATAACCCCAATATGCACCTCATGGCTGTCTTGGTGGGTGAACGCCCCGAGGAAGTCACCGATATCTCGCGGAGCGTGAAAGGGGAAATTATTGCGAGCAATTTTGACGAATCGGCTGAAGCGCAAGTGCAAGCCGCGGAGATTGCGCTGGAACGTGCCAAGCGGTTGGTGGAGTTGGGGAAGGATGTGGTGATTCTTCTTGACTCCGTGACCCGCCTTGCGCGGGCGTACAACCTGTGTATTCCGCCGTCTGGCCGAACCCTTTCGGGCGGATTTGATCCGGCCGCACTGTTTCCGCCGAAGCACTTTTTTGGCGCGGCGCGCAATGTTGAAAAAGGCGGGAGCCTTACTATTATTGGAACCGCGCTCGTGGATACCGGTTCCCGTATGGATGACCTTATTTACGAAGAGTTTAAAGGCACCGGCAACATGGAGTTACATCTGGATAGAAGGCTTGCCGACCGTCGGGTATTTCCGGCCATTGATGTGGAACGGTCGGGCACGCGCGCCGATGAAAAGCTGTTTTCCGAGGAAGAAAACAAGAAACGCGTCACCCTGCGCCGGATGCTTTCGATGCTGTCCGCAGAAGAGCGGACTGAAGCGTTTATTACCCAACTCTCGCGGACAGAATCAAATCAAGAATTTTTGGATAACCTCAAGACAGCGAAGATGTAAGATGAAGTGCTTCAGCAAATAAGCCTGCCACGGTTACAGCCTCAACAGACAGATTCGATAGATCGTCTCGAGAGGGTATTGAATCTGTGACGATGATTCGGTCAATGGGCGCTTGTTTGAGTGCATCAACCGCATCACCAACAAATAATCCGTGTGTCGCGCAGACAGTGATATTGGATGCTCCGTTTGCTTTCAACAATTGACTTGCGTGAACCAACGTTGAGCCGGTGACAATGACATCGTCAAGCAAAACACAATGCGCGCCGTGCGCGCCTGAAACATCCATATCGTCTGAAGAAACATGAATGGCGCCGGTTTCGAGTGACCGCTCTTTGCGCAAACAAATTGATCGAACACCTAACATACTCGATAGTTGTTGAGCACGCTTTGCAGATCCGCTATCCGGCCCAACGATGAGTATATTCTGTTCTCTTCTCAACAATTCTGCAAAAAGCGGCAATGCGCTAAGTTTTATCGTTGGAATACCAAACATCGTGCAGATTTCCGGCGCATGGAGGTCAAGGGTGATCACGCGGTCAACTCCAGCATTCCCAATCGTTCGCGCAATCACTTCGGCAGATAACGGCTCACCTTTTCTGAACACCTTGTTTTGCAGACTGTATCCCATCCAGGGGAGAAGAACCGTGATCGTTTTTGCTTTCATCCGGCGTGCGGCATCAATGAGGAGCAAAAGCTCAATGATGTGCATGTCGACTGGGTCGGATAATGTCTGTACGATGGCAATGTCTTCTCCTTTGATATCCGTCAAAATCCTTGGCCGTGCCTCGCCATTCGGCAGCCGTGTCAGTTCAACGAGGCCAAGAGAAAAGCGGCCTTTTTGTGTAATATCCTTTGCCAAAGCTGGATGTGAAGAACCAGAGATGATGGTCATAGTTCCAGTATACATCATTTGACAAAATGAGACCCATAGCATATAATATATACTCAATGATGAACAGTGGTGAAAGAC
>JAUYPR010000078.1 GCA_030695785.1 bacterium | reverse complement strand
AAAGTGTGTTGTTTGCATACGGAAATTATATGGAATTCATGACGTTCTGTCAAGGCCAAAAAATGTCATGGAGATGAGATCGATCTTTTCAGTGCTGCTGTAAGGGATGTATGATTGAGATTCGTTTGAACATATTTTGTATCCTATTTTGAATCTGGTGGTGTGAAAACTGGCGGGTGGATGCGGTCGAGTGTAATTTGGTCAGACAGCGGGCAGTGATCAGTTCGATGTCGGTTGCGCGATTTGGCCGGACGTTGCTGACAAGAGGATTTTTTTGATCCTCACGATACTCGCATCATCCAAAATAGACACGGTAAAAATATTCCCGCTGAATATTTTTTTCGCTGACTGAATTTTTTTCTCGAGGCTATCTTCCTGGAGTAAATCAGCTTTCGTCAATAAAAGAATTTCTTTTTTCT
This sequence comes from bacterium, assembly GCA_030695785.1. Taxonomy (GTDB): domain Bacteria; phylum Patescibacteriota; class Microgenomatia; order JAUYPR01; family JAUYPR01; genus JAUYPR01. The sequence continues at coordinate 2,694 of JAUYPR010000078.1, read as the reverse complement.
CCAAAAGTTTAGGGTCGAAATTGCCGAGCTCAGCCCGCACAGTTTCATAGTCTGTTTGAATATTTTCCGCACTTGCGTCAATGCAGTGAAGAAGCAGTTTTGTTTTTTGAATGTGTTTAAGGAATTTTATGCCCAAGCCGCGTCCTTGGTGCGCACCCTCAATGAGCCCAGGAATGTCAGCCAGAATTTTTCCGTCCATCACGCCTAAATTCGGCTCCAATGTCGTAAACGGATAATCTGCGACTTTTCCTCGGGCAGAAGTGAGTGTATTGAGCAGGCTTGTTTTTCCGGCATTGGGGAGTCCGATGAGTCCGATATCGGCCAAAAACTTGAGGGAAAGGTGCATGATTTTTTCCTCGCCTTGAGTGCCGCTTTCGGCATAGCGGGGGGTTTGGTGGGTCGCGTCGGTGAAGTGAATATTTCCCCGTCCGCCGATGCCGCCGCGCGCCAGCAGGGCGCGTTGATTCACGGAGCTGATTTCGATTGTCCATCCGGTTTCAGTATCGGTGACGATTGTTCCAACTGGAACACGAATGGTCACATCCAGCGCATTTTTTCCATACTGCTTTCTGCTTTTGCCGCCTTCGCCATCTTGTGCGGCGGCTTCTTTGGTATGCTGAAAGTCGCGCAAAGCGAGGAGATCAGATGTGCCTTCGGCAAAAACACTTCCGCCATTGCCGCCATTCCCGCCATCCGGTCCACCTTTGGGGACAAATTTTCCTCGGAGGAACGAAACCTTGCCATTCCCGCCATTGCCAGCCTTTACCTGAATAGTCACATCATCAATGAGCATATGCGTATAGTACCATGGATTTTCGCTCACGATATCCGCGTTCGCATCCGGTGGCACGTCCGGCTGCCGGAATGCGCCAATGGATGCTCAGCGGACACCGTTCGCTTATCGTGGATTTGGAGCGTCTGGATGTGGAATTGGTGTTTCGGTTGATTGCGCCGTCTGCTTTGCGATTTCTTGTTTGACTGCCTTGTCATTCCTCCCCAGAAGTTTGAGGAGACCGAGTCCGGCGACTCCGAGCGCCACTCCATATCCAAGGAGTGTCCTTCGAGGTATTTTTGGGGGTAAAAGATTTTTTCCGGCAACAGCAACCGGTTGTGCTTCTGGAAGATCAAATGACTGCGGAAGCTTTTCGCGTCCTTCGTCCATCTTGTTTCATTGTACACTTGCGTGTCAAGTCAAGTAAACGAGAAACTTAGGAAATCTTTTGTTCTTGGTGGCTGGTGTGTTTGCGGCAACGAGGACAGAATTTGTTCAATTCGAGTTTATCTTTCGTATTCAGCGTATTTTTTATCGACGTATAATTTCGCACTTTGCACACAGAACAAACCAGATGAATGAATTTGCGGTTGCCTTTTTTTGCCATATGTTCCTTACCGTTGGAACCATAATCGGTGATACATGAGGAATCCGCCCACAATAATCGCGAGTGCCGCTGGGATTGCCCACCATGGGACGCGGGGTGTTTGACGAACTGATGTTGATGTTGGAATGGTCGTCGGACTCGGTTTCGGAGTTGCTTCTGGGGTTGCGGTTGCAGTAGGTGTTGAGATTTTTTCTCCTAATACATTGGTAGTTGATGGAGAAGGCTTTGGAGTTGGAGTGGGTTTGATGGTTGTCGCACCCAAAACTGCCCCGGTCCCGGCCGCAAAGAGCTGGTTCGACGTATCTCCAGATTGGCAGCCATTCATGGCGCGGATCACGAAGTAGTATCCGGAACCAGATGAAAGTCCGCCAATAGCGGTTGAGGTCGTACTTCCCACGATAGCTGAATATGGGTATGTTCCGCTTGTCGTTCCATACAAAACGTGATATCCGGTCGCGCCACTCACACTCGACCAAGAAAGATTGACGGTTGAGCCGAAGCTCCTTGTTGCGCTTGAGAGTGATGGGGTTCCGGGTTTCGACGCGGTGCATTGTCCGCTCGACGTTGACGTCGGGGTTGATGTTGTTGATGTGGTTCCGGTTGTGCTCGTGGTTCCTGACGTCCCACTGTCACTTGAAGATGAAGAGGTGACAGAGGTGAGGGCAAGAAACTTTATTTCCGCTTTATAGGCCGATCCGCCAGAAAGGTTTCCGAGGTCAAGTCCGGTCGTGATGGTATTTTCTCCAGATTGAATCCCATTGTAATCAAATGTTCCGTCTCCATTGAAATCCCACCGGATATGGGTCGTATTTGTTTGATACGCAAGCGTTCCATTGCCGCCTGTAAACGTGATACCGGTTGTATCAGTATCGGTTGTCGTATTGTCGCCTGTGGCGGTAACTTGGATGTTTGAGCTGGAGACTCCGGATGATGGAAGCGGGATCGTTAAGCGAACATTTTGTACGGTCGTGCCACTCGTGAGATTTTCGACTTCAACAAAGAGTTTGACGAAGTCGTTATTTCCAAGGGTGGTGCTGTCTGACCAGCTGCCGTTTATGACCCCTTGGCTGTCAGATTTTACCGCATAGAGTCGAACATCTAAAACAGGGGTGGCTTGTGCGCTGGCCAGTTCCGGCACCAAACCCACTCCCGCCAAGAGAAATGCGGTGAATATTGAAAGAATGGTGGATCGTGTCTTCATATCATTCATTGTCGCAAACTTTACATGATCTCGTCAAGTCCCTTTTGCGTCTCATCACGGCGAAGATAGGCTTCAAACGCCGCGTTGATCCTTCGAATCTCCTCTTCCTCAAGT
>JAUYPR010000069.1 GCA_030695785.1 bacterium | reverse complement strand
AAAAACGTTAGCGACGCTTGTTTTTTGAATGTTCTCGGTTCTTTCTGGATTGGACTTCCTCGACCGATAGTAGATTCAGCGAGAGGATCTTTGAAGACGACAGGATCGGTTGCTTGCGGATCTCGAATGCGCCAACCATTTGTTGAAAGTGTTGATGGTGTTGTACCCAAAACTTGACGTTCAATTTGACCTTTCTGCGCCCCGATCCTTTCAAGGGTTTCTTCTTGTTGTCGTTGGTGTTCTTTTTCCATATTGACACTTTCTTTGTCTAACCAATCGAATGCAAGCATGCCAAGCTTACCCAATACTCCGAGTATTGCGCTTCCACCGATGACCGCAAAGGCACTTAAAAAGACCTTTCGGTTCTGAGCACGCCGTTCGTTTTCTGCAGAGCGTTGTTTTTTATCATTCATAACCCACCCTTGTTCTTCTTGTGTGCGGACAACGGCTTCAATATGCCCAGCTACCTCCAGGCTCAAAGCACCGCTTTGAAGCATGAGTTGGAGTGCATGTCGGAGATTGCCAACCTGTGTTTTCGTGAGGCCAAGATTTTGGATGGGCCATTCATCTTCACGGTTCATTGGAGCAACAATGCGCGGTAGTGTATGCTCGCCATTGGCGGAACGCTCACGGTTCATAATGAGCCTATATTATACCAGGAGTTAAAGAAATGAACAAGTGATTTGAACTCACACGAAACTACATACTAATATACTAGTATATTAGTATGTACGCGGCAATCTTTTCTAAGACATTTACCGAGATTCCTCAGGTGGATATTGAGGACGACAAACAATTTTTCCAACTCCGAATGTATTCGTACCGAAGATGACCTCCCGAACCCTTAGGTCATTATCGGTGCATGGTTTTGATTGAATATCGATTCTTGTCTGTCCCCAATCAGGAATTGTGGCAAGTGTTGCCAAAAGCGCAGTTCCAAATCGTCCAAGACTCTCTCGGCGAGATATTTTTCTTGCAAAAATCTCTGAGTCTCGCTTCCCGTAGTGTCGTCCAAGAGCTCTTTGCAACTCACACAGTCCGATAATGATAAGGCCGGTTTTTTCTTGGTCAGGAGTTAGACGACCAGTTCGGGTGAATCTTCGTAATGAGGTCATGGCAGGCTCATCCACCGGTGGTTGTTCACCAAGCCACAACCGATCTTTAATAGGATCGTAATGGAACCGTTCAGATGTCGGAGTATTTAGTTTACTCTCTGGGCGTTCACTCGACATATATTATAGTTTATATTATTTACATCTTTTTTGCAAATATACAACCAGGTTGCTCCTATGCTTTCTTTCTGCTACAATACAACGGAAACGATCAATTGATCATCGGGCGACCTGAAGGCATCTAAGGTCTCCCGACATTTTTCTTGTCTTTGCGCCAATGAATGGCGCAGGAGGTTTTTTTGGCTATTCTGATGCAGAATGTCCTGAGCGCAGCCAAGTCAGACTTGGCGCAGTCGAAGGACAGAAGGATAATCAAGATGGGCATGTTGATTCTCGGCACCAAAGGGAACATGACGTATCGCTACGATACGATGGGTACTCGCATCCCCGTGACGCTTGTCCATACCGGCGTGCATACAGTCCTTCGGTCCAAAACCCCTGAAAAAGACGGATACGCGGCACTTCAATTGGGCGTGGGACAAAAGAAAAAAATGGGTCGCGTCATGCAAGGCCAACTCAAACAAGCAAAACTCACTCACGCGCCCCGCACCATCAAAGAGGCGCGTTTTTTATCCACCGACCTTCCGAAATTCAACCCAGGTGATATTATCGATCCATTCGCAACCATTCGCCCAGGATTGCTCCTGAAAGTAACGGGAACGTCCAAGGGCCGTGGATTTGCCGGCGTGGTAAAGCGTTGGGGGTTTGCCGGCGGGCCCAAAACGCACGGTCAATCAGACCGGCATCGTGCTCCAGGCTCTATTGGAGCGGGAACGACCCCCGGCCGAGTAGCGAAAGGAAAACATATGGCTGGACATATGGGAAACGCAACCATCAGTATCCGCAATTTGCAGGTCATTGAAACAAATCCTACGGATGGAACACTTGCGGTCGCGGGCGCGATTCCAGGATATCGCGGTAGCCGTGTCCAACTTGAAGTGATTGGTGAAGCGAAACATCCGTTTACCCCGCAAGAAACTCCCCCCCTACCAGTATTAACAGAAGAATCCAAAGAATCAGAGCAAGAATCCAAAAAAGATGACTCGAAAAAAGATTCCCTTGTTAAGGTTTCGGAGGGCCAAACATGAGTCCAGCAAAAACCACCCCAGCGTCTCTTTCAGCTAAACTGACCATTGATGTCTATGATGTTGCGGGGAAGAAGGTCGGAGTCTCGGCTGTTCCAACATCAATCGCGGAGGCAAAAGTGAATCCTGATTTGATCGCGCAGGCTGTCCGCATGATGCTCAACAATCAGCACCAAGGAACCGCACACACAAAAACGCGTGGAGAAGTTCGCGGCAGCACACGCAAACTCTTCAAGCAAAAAGGAACCGGACGCGCGCGCGCGGGTGCAGCATCTGCGCCACATCGTGTGGGCGGCGGCGTCGTGTTTGGTCCGCGCGCCTTCAAAAAACGGCTTGAACTTCCAAAGAAAATGGCAAGGGCTGCGCTTTTGGGCGCACTGCACGCAAAAATTGCGGAAGGGGCAGTGGTGGCGATCCGCGGCTTGGAAGCCATGCCGCCAAAAACAAAACATGCGGCTGTTTTTCTTAGAAATCTGAAAAAGCAAGGACTCGTGCATGAACCAACCATACTTGTGGTGAAAGACCGACATGAAAACCTGCTTCGTGCCAGCCGCAATATTCCAAACCTGCGTCTTTTACCTATCCAATCTCTCTCGACCCTCAATGTGGTTGGTGCAAGAAGTATGTTGGTGTTGGAAGGCGCGTTTGGAGGGTTTCATGCGAAATGATGTCATTATCCGGCCGGTCATGACAGAAAAAAGCATGCGCGAGGCAAAGGAAAAAAAGTATTGTTTTCTTGTGCATCCGAAAGCGACCAAGCCCATGATTGCGACAGCGGTCAACAATCTTTTTAGCGTGCATGTGGTGCATGTGCACACCATGACACGACATGGAAAAACGCGCCGGATAGGACGTCGCCGCCTACCCATACAGACGCCCACCACAAAGCGGGCGATTGTTGAAATCCGCAAAGACCAATCCATCAGCCTCTTTGAAACGCAAAAAGGGAAAGGCGTCTAATGCCCACAAAACCTCAAAGAGGAACAAGTCCATCGCGGAGATTCATGACCGGCCTTGTGCCATCTGTCACTGGGAAAACGAATGAGCGGCGGCTGCGTTCTATCCTTGGGAAAAACAGCGGGAGGTCGCATGGGCAAATATCCGTCCGCCACAAAGGCGGTCGACACAAACGGTTTTACCGACTCATTGATTTTGCCAGGGACAAGCGGGATATCCCAGCCAAGGTTGTGTCAGTGGAATATGATCCAAACCGAACCGCAAACATCGCGCTTGTCCATTACAAAGATGGAGAAAAACGATACATTCTCGCGCCCGATGGACTCGAAATGAATCAAGAAATCATCGCAGGAGAAAAAGCGCCAGTTCGTTCTGGGAATGCGTTGCCATTGCAGCATATTCCTATCGGAACACCGGTCCACAATATTGAGCTTGTTCCGGGTAAAGGCGGGCAAATGGTGCGGTCTGCAGGGACTGCTGCAATGGTTGCGGCAAAAGAAAACGAGTTTGCGCATGTCAAACTTCCATCTGGGGAAGTAAGAAAAATCAGGCTCGTGTGCTATGCCACAATTGGGCAGCTGTCGAACATTGATTGGAAGAATGTGGTGTTTGGAAGCGCGGGGCGCATGCGCCATCGAGGTATTCGGCCGTCAGTCCGCGGTGTTGCAATGTCGCCGCGGCATCATCCGCACGGCGGAGGAGAGGGTCGCTCGGGCATTGGAATGAAAAGTCCAAAATCGCCGACCGGCAAAAAAACACTCGGCAAAAAGACGCGGAAGAAAATACACCGAACCGATCGGTTTATCGTGCAAAGGAGGAAGAGGTAAAGTATGTCGCGTTCATCGAAAAAAGGGCCATACGTGGACGCAAAGCTTTTGAAGAAAGTGCTGGCGCAAAAGCAAAGCGGCAAAAAAGACCCTATCAAGACATGGAGGCGGGCAAGCACGATTCCGCCGGAATTTGTGGGGGTGACGCTGACCGTGCATAATGGGAAAAACTTTATTTCCGTCTATATCTCGGAATCGATGGTTGGGCACCGGCTTGGCGAATTTGCGCCAACACGCCTTTTTCGTTCGCATGGAAAGATGACAGAGAAATCAGCGAGGTTAACCTAAAGATTATTATGGATGTTGTCTCAACCAGAAAAAATGTTCGTCAGTCCGCACGTAAGCTGCGTTTTGTTGCGGCATCGTTGCGTGGGATCACGAATCCAGAGGACATGCTTACGCGATTGCGTTTTGTGCCAAAAAAAGCCGCAGAACCAATTGCGAAAACTATTCAAACGGCAATGGCGGATGCGGAAAAGACGTTCAAATTGAAAAAAGAAGCGCTCAAAGTGCGATCGATTGTGATCAACGAAGGACCGACGTTGAAACGATGGCGTCCTGTGTCGCGCGGTACAGCACATTCAATACACAAGCGCACGGCACACATCAAGGTGGTGTTGGAGGGGTAAATATGGGACAAAAGGTCAATCCGATCGGGTTTCGTTTAGGGATCGTGTATACATGGTCGTCGCGCTGGTTTGCGGATAAGCATGCGTACCGTAAGATTTTGGAACAAGATATGCGTCTGCGCGACCTTTTGCGTGCAAAACTTGCCTCGGCCGGCGTTATGCGGATTGAGATTGAGCGTTCGATTAATCGCACTGACATTATTCTGTGGGTGTCACGCGCGGGGCTCGTGATTGGTCGTGGAGGGAAGGGGCTGGAGGAGTTGCGCGCGCTGTTGGTAAAAGAATTGGGGGAGAAAGACGCGGGACAGGTGCACCTGCGGGTTCAGCATGTCGAGAAGCCGGATTTAAGTGCCAAATTGCTCGCGTCATTTGCTGCGGAACAGCTGGTCAAGCGTTTGCCCGCGCGGCGCGTTATGAGTCAAGTGGTTGATCGCGCACGTCGTTCTGGCGCACTTGGCGCAAGAATTATTCTTTCTGGTCGCATTGGTGGAGCAGAGATTGCGCGGGTGCAAAAACAGGAATTCGGCACCATTCCACTCGCGACATTGCGCGCGGATATTGATTTCTCAAAAGCGGATGCGCACACAAAATCGGGAGCAGTGGGTGTGAAAGTATGGGTGTGTCGAAAGGGAGTATAAAAAGATGTTGCAGCCGGCACAAACAAAACATCGTAAACAATTCCGCGGACGACGGAAAGGAAATGCCGCGCGCGGGACAAAGGTTTCCTTTGGGATGTTTGGGTTGAAAGCTTTAGGGAGGGCGTGGGTGAGCGCGAAGCAAATCGAAGCCGCGCGCCGTGTGATGACGCATTACACGAAACGGGGCGGCCGTATTTGGATCCGCATTTTTCCCGACAAACCAATCACGAAAAAACCCGCGGAAACGCGCATGGGAAGCGGGAAGGGCGATGTAGATCATTACGCCGCCGTCGTCAGACCGGGGTTGGTCTTGTTTGAAATGGGCGCGGTGACGAAAGACATCGCGCGTGAAGCCATGCGGCGAGCCGGACACAAACTACCGATAAAAACCCGCTTTATGGAGCGGGGCTACGGAGGGACAAGCTATGAAGCGTCGTGATCGTCAAGCATTGAGGATAAAAGACGAAAAAGAGTTGATCAAGATGGTCAAAACACTAAGGATTGATCGAACGCAACGAAGGATGGATGTTGTTGCGGGCAAAGAAAAAAATACGCATGCGGTTCGAGCTTTACGTAAAGATGCGGCGCGTATTCTGACGATATTACGACAACGTGAGCGTGAAGGAAAGCAAACATGACAAAGAAAAATATCATCGGGAAAGTTGTGAGCGCGAAGACGCCAAACATGGTGGTGGTTTTAATCGAGCGACGGAAACGGCATCCTTTGTATAAGAAGATTATTCGTCAGAAAACAAATGTGTATGCACATGATGAGCTCGGCGCAAAAGAGGGATCTATGGTGCGTCTTTCCCCGACGCGTCCGAGATCAAAACTGAAACACTTTCGGGTGACGGAAGTCATGGGAGAGGGAAAATGATCCAACATCGAACCTACGCGAAGGTTGCTGACAACTCTGGAGCCAAAGTGGTGATGGTGATTCATATCCAAGGCGGGTCAAAACGGCGTTATGCCTACGTTGGGGATATTGCAACCTGTGTTGTCAAAGGAGCTGATCCATACGGTGCGGTGAAAGACGCGGAAATTGTGAAAGCAGTGGTCGTGCGTACGCGAAAAGCAACGCGGCGGAGAGATGGGTCATACATTCGGTTTGATGACAATGCAGTTGTGCTCGTTGATACTGACAAAAATCTTCGCGGGACGCGTGTGTTTGGTCCGGTCGCGCGGGAATTGCGCGACAAAGGATACATGAAGATTATTTCGTTGGCCAAGGAGGTTTGGTAATGGACAAACTCCAAAAAAATGATGAAGTGGCAATTATGTCTGGGAAAGACAAAGGGAAACGTGGGAAGGTGGAACGCGTGTTTCGGAAGCTTGGACTGGTGATGGTTGGCGGAATGAATGTCTACAAGCGCCATCAAAAAGCCCGTCAGATGCGGGGTGGAGATCGGGTGGGAGGAATCGTGGAATTTTCCAGGCCGCTTCCTCGTTCGAGCGTTCGGGTTGTTTGTCCGAAATGCAACAAACCGGTTCGAGTCCGTTTGGTGATGGAACTTGGGAAAGCGCGCAGGGCGTGCATTGCGTGCAAGGAGGTTTTTGTATGACGAGGTTGCAAAAAATTGTATTGAATATCGGGTTTGACAGTGCATCGGGCAAGGGAGAAACATTGGCACTTTTAACCGAACAACTGACCAGAATTTCTGGGCAGAAACCCATTGAACGGCGCGCGAAAAAAGCGATCGCGGCATTTAAAACGCGCGAAGGCGATGTGATTGGATTAAAAGTCACATTGCGCGGCATTCGCATGCGCGACTTTTTCTCAAAACTCACGGCCATTGTGCTTCCGCGCATCCGTGATTTCCGGGGTGTTTCAACAAGTGGTTTCGATGTTCAAGGGAACTATACGTTGGGTATTCAAGATTACACAATTTTCCCGGAGGTTGAATATAAAAAAAGCGAACGTGGACGAGGACTGGAAATGACGATCGTGACGACAGCAGAAAATCCAAGCGAGGCAAGGGCATTTTTTACAAAGCAGGGTCTGCCATTTGCAAAGACAGAAGTATAACCATATGGCAAAAAAATCGAATATCGAAAAAGATAAACGAGTGCAAAAGTTTTCGGTTCGTCAACACAACCGATGTATGCGATGCGGCCGGTCACGCGGATACATCCGGCGGTTCGGTTTGTGTCGACTTTGTTTTCGTTCACTCGCGCATCTAGGGGAACTGCCAGGTATCGTGAAGGAGAGCGTCTAATGATACATGATCATTTGAGTGACATGCTCACGAGAATCAAGAACGCGTATGCGGCGCGGAAAGACTCGATAAGCCTGCGCGCCACGAAGCTTTGTCTGGCAAGTGCAAAGATTCTCGAGGGAGCTGGGTTTATCCAATCAGTCAAGGAAGAAAAAGGCGAACTGGTTATTCTTTTAAAATACGCCAAAGGAGTACCGGCAGTATTCGGAATACGGCGTTTGTCCAAGCCGTCTCGGCATCTCTATATATCTGCGCGAAAATTGGCTGCGTTCGATAAAGATATTGGCATGGTGGTCGTGTCAACATCAAAGGGTGTCCTGACCCATCGTGATGCGATCAAGCAAAATTTGGGCGGCGAGTTGTTATATAAAGTGTGGTAAAACCATGAGCCGAATTGGAAAACTACCAATTTCTATTCCAGCAAGCGTGACCGTGCGTATTGACGGGCGGTCCATTCTGGTGAAAGGACCAAAGGGAGAACTTTCCACGACGTTTCGTCCCAACATTGAGGTTGCCTTGGAAGAGGGTTTGGTGCTTGTACGCCGAGCCAACGACACTCCCGACGTGCGTGCGCTCCACGGGTTGACCCGCGCCCTGATTGCGAATATGGTCCGGGGAGTTCTCGACGGATGGACGAAAGAGTTGGAGCTGCAGGGAGTTGGGTACCGCGCCGCTCTTGAGGGAAGCGCGTTACGCTTATCGGTCGGCTACTCTCATCCAGTACTCGTGCAGCCACCAGATGGCATTTCCTTTCACGTGCAAGAAAACACGATCCGCGTGTCTGGAATTGACCGATCATTAGTTGGTCAGATTGCGGCAAATATCCGTAAGGTCCGTCCGCCGGAACCATATAAAGGGAAAGGAATTCGCTATGTTGGTGAGGTTGTCCGGCGCAAGGTCGGAAAAGCAGCGGCAACAGGAGCTGCCGCCACGGGAGGAGGAGGAAAGAAATGAAGAATGTCAAAAGCCGACGTATGATTCGTCACACTCGGGTCCGTCGCCGCATTGTCGGAACGAAAGCCCGTCCACGTTTGTCGGTGTATCGTTCTAACAAGGCTCTCTTTGTTCAAATTATTGATGATGAGCAAGGAATAACCTTGCTGGGTCGGCGAATGCAAAGATCGGCGACAAAAGCAGTGGAGGATGCGAAAGAATTCGGAAAGATGTTTGCCCAAGAGGCAAAAAAGGTCAAGATCAAAGCAGTTGTTTTTGATCGCGGCGGATATGCGTATCATGGAAGAGTCGCCGCATTTGCCCAAGGTGCGCGGGAAGGAGGACTAGAATTCTAATGATGGAACAAACAACAACCGGTTTCGAGGAAAAGGTGGTGCAAGTTTCCCGCGTGTCGAAAAAAACCAAGGGTGGGAACCGGATCAGTTTTTCGGTTATCGCGGTCGTTGGGGACAAAAATGGCCATGTTGGCGTCGGAAAAGGACACGCACCCACGGTTCAAGCCGCGGTGCAAAAAGCGACGAGCTACGCAAAAAAACGCATGGTGACCGTTCATCGTAAAGGGACGACCATTCCACACACCGTGATCTTGAAATTGGGCGCAGCAAAGGTTCTTTTGAAGCCGGCCTCGGAGGGAAATGGGATTCGTGCAGGTGGCGCTGTCCGTGTGGTCGTCGAGGCCGCGGGGATTCGCGACATTACGGCAAAGCGATTGGGGACGAAAAATCAGGCGTCCAACGTGTACGCAACCATTGAGGCGCTGCGACAATTGCGGGAGGATGTCCTATGAGACTGGATACACTTCCACGGCAAAAAGGATGGATGAGAGCGGCAAAACGAGTCGGCCGTGGGAAGGGATCTGGAAAAGGGAAAACGAGTGGCCGCGGGATGAAAGGGCAAAAGGCGCGAGGGAAAATTGCCCCGCTTTTTGGCGGAGGCGGCGGTCGGCGCAGCCGTTTGCTCAAACGTTTGCCGTTCCTCCGGGGGATTGGAAATCCGACGGTGAAGGGGAGACGCGTGACGATCCGGGTGGGTGTATTGAATAGGTTTGATTCGAAGACAAAGGTGACGGCTGGGGTGTTGGTGAAAGCCCGACTGATCTCACGCGCCGTTATCAAACATGGACAAGTTCGGATTGTCGTAGGAGGAACGATAGATCATCCGATCACTGTTGCGATTCCAGGAACGAAACAGGCAATGAAAGTCGTCAAGGACGCTGGCGGTGCCTGGGTATGAACCAACTACAAGCTTTGTTTGCACATGCTTGGCGCAGTCATGACGTTCGCCAAAAAATCCTGTTTACCGCGGCAATGCTCGTGGTTTTTCGCTTTGCCGCGCATATCCCTGCCGCCGGGATCAATCGCGCGGCACTGCAGGAGCTTTTTTCCGGGAACCAGCTCCTCGGCCTCTTGGATATTTTTTCCGGCGGAACACTCATCAACTTCTCCATCATTAGTCTCGGTTTGAATCCATACATCAACGCGTCGATTATCCTCCAGCTCCTTACGTTTGTGATGCCGAAGCTCGAGGAATTGTCGAAAGAAGGCGAATACGGCCGGCAGAAAATTAACCAATATACGCGGCTGTTGACTGTTCCACTTGGCATCGTGCAGGCGTTTGGGATGTACGTGCTTTTGCGCAACC
>JAUYPR010000061.1 GCA_030695785.1 bacterium | reverse complement strand
CAGCAACCGACTACACCATTGATGAGAAACTCAAAACAGCGGTTTTGAGTGAACACGGCCTTCTTAAAGTGGAAAAACGGCTGGGGGTCTCCAATTTGTACGAGAAAGATTTTGAGTCCATCCATCACATTGAAAACGCGCTGCGGGCAAAAACCTTATTCATGGCTGACCGCGACTATGTGGTGCGCGACGGCGACGTGATTATTGTGGACGAATTTACTGGCCGGCTTATGTTTGGCCGGCGGTATTCAGAGGGCCTGCATCAAGCAATTGAAGCGAAAGAGGGCGTAAAGATTCAGCAGGAATCCCGCACCTTGGCGACCATTTCCTTCCAAAACTATTTCCGTTTGTATGAAAAATTGGCAGGGATGACGGGAACTGCGGCAACTGAAGCAGAGGAACTCCACAAAATCTACAAGCTCGATGTGGTGGTGATCCCTACCCACAAACCCATGATCCGCAAAGATTTTTCGGATCAAGTGTACAAAACGCAAAAAGCAAAATACACGGCCGTCGGCAATCGCGTGGCTGACGCACACAAAAAAGGCCAACCAGTGCTCATTGGTACGACGTCGATTCAAAAGAACGAAATTGTGTCTGAATTGCTGAAGCGCAAAGGAATTCCGCATGAAGTGTTAAACGCGAAAAACCACCTGCGTGAAGCGCTCATTATTGAAAACGCAGGAGCAAAAGGTGCGGTGACTGTGGCTACCAACATGGCGGGCCGCGGGGTGGACATCAAACTTAGCAAAGGGATCGCGGATCTGGGTGGATTGTTGGTTGTCGGGACTGAACGGCATGAGTCGCGGCGGATTGACAACCAGCTCCGCGGCCGGTCTGGGAGGCAGGGCGATCTAGGAGCGAGCGCTTTTTATATTGCCTTGGACGATGACATTATGCGTTTGTTTGGCGGCGATGCTGTGGCGCGGCTGATGACCGCGCTCAAAATTCCCGAGGATGTGCCCATTGAACACGGCATGGTGTCAAAAGCCATTGAAAATGCGCAAACTAAAGTCGAAGGACACAATTTCGATCTTCGCAAGCACCTCGTTGAGTACGATGACGTGATGAACAAACAGCGGGAAATTATTTATGCCCGGCGGAGAAAAGTGTTGGAAGGCGCGAATTTCAAAGCAGAAATTTTGGAGAAAATTGACGCGAAGATTGAGTCGTTTGTCAGTGCACACATCGAGGAGGGATTTTCCAAAGAAGCGGTGACAAGCATTGTTCGTGAGATTGCCGCGATGATTCCGTTTGATGACAACAGTCAGGAAGCCCTTGTCATAAAATTGCAGTCAGTGAGTCAATCTGAGCAGATGATTCAGCTGCTTACCTCTCTTGCGCACGATGCGTATGGTCAGCGGGAAAAAGCAGTTGGGGAAGAAGGAATGCGGCAGATTGAACGGTATGCGGTGCTTTCTTCCATTGACCAGTTATGGATGGACCATTTGGACGCAATGGATGATCTACGCGAAGGGATTGGGTTACGCGGGTATGCGCAGAAAGATCCGTTGGTGGAATACAAATCCGAGGCGTTTTCTAAGTTCGAACAGCTCATCGCGTTGATTGACGCTGAAATCACGCGCCGGATTTTCCGCATCGATGTGCGGCGGACGCCGCAACCGGCGGTCGACCCAGCGAAACTCCAGACGAACAAAGAAGCCGATGCACCTAAGCCGCAGATCACATCAGCCCGCCGGCAATCAATATCAACCGACGGCGAAAAGAAAAAACTCGGCCGGAATGATCCCTGTTGGTGCGGGTCTGGAAAGAAGTGGAAACGTTGTCATTATCCAAAATTAGGATAGAAACGTTGACACCCTGAGCGAAGCCCTGAGTTTATCGAAGGGCGTAGTCGAATGGATGGAAAAAGTGCCACTACCCACAAACTGGGTGATGGGGAGGATAATATGAAAGAGACTCGGCGGGAAATCCTCAAAATGTTTGGCGCCCTGCCGTTTGCCGGGCCTGATCGTACTCCAGAAAAGCCGCGCCCATTTCCCGTGGCCTTTCTCATGTATCATGAAGTTTTTGCTCCTGCGTTGGTGGGAGAAATTCGGACGCGGATTGACCGTGGAGAAAAACCTCTCTCTCTGCCAACCCTTGGTTGGTTTCTTCGCAAAGGAAAAAATCTCCCTGAAGGGACATATTTTCTCGTCACGTGTCATGATGGCCGCGCGTCACAATTCACAGAAGGACGAAAAGCAGTAGACGAGCTGATTAAAAAGACCGGCGTGTTTATTCCTTTGAATCTCTTCGTTATCACGAAATTCGATGACCCGAACGAGCCGATTGCCAATATTTCAGATGAAACGCCGACATACAGTGATGGCGTCAACCGATTTTTAACCAAAGGGCAAGTGGTCCAAATGCTCAAGGAAGGGCATGTCGCGCATAACCACACCGTCAATCACGACCGGAACCTTCCACAACAGCCCGAGACAATGTGGAGAGGGGAAATTGAAACCGCAGAGATGCGGATTCAAGCACTCTACGACCTTGCCGGCGTTCCCCGTCAGGTGAAGGCATTTGCGTATCCTTACGGCAGGGTCAGCAGTTCCATTGAAACGTTTGTCAGTGAACGATTTGACCTGGCGTTTGCCACTGACCCGCCGGCAACGATACATCAACCAAGTCAACGTTTTTCCTTCCGCCGAGTGCGGAGAAGCTAGCGCGATTTGACAATCTGTTGAGAAAAAGTTATAATATCTTTTATCATGCAGAAAATGTATCGGTTCTTTTTTCAGTTTGCGTGGTTCTTTACCAAGGACCAGCGCTTTTTGGGAGGGAACCGGTAAGAGAAGAGTTCGTCAGTCTTTTTCAAACCAGAACCCTCCAAAAGGAGGGTTTTTTGTGAGCAAAGGAGGTGAGGAGTATGTCAATAACACCAGAACATGGAGAAGTAAGAATCAGAGCCGCTGTCGCGGGTCGGGTGAACACGCTTCTTGAAGCAAAAAAGATTGACCCAGGTGGAGCAATGTCCATGACCGTTGACGCGATGGATGCCCTGCTTGAACTTTTATCGAGCAACCCTTCCGCGCTGATGACGTTGATTGACATGCAGTCGAGCGGGAACGGCGTGATTGGAAAGACATGAATGATTTGAATGCGACATATTCTTTTTCTTATCGCTATCCCATTTGGTGGGAGGGCTCTTTGACGGGAGGAAAAGGGTAAGAAAAAGAAGATACATTTTTACCCTATCAACCTCCCAAAAGGGAGGTTTTTTTGTGGGAAAAAAAGAAAGGGGGTGTTGAAAAAAATGGCAGAACGCAAAGGAAACGGTTACCATAAAAAATTTGAGGCGTATGCGATGTATGTTTTGCGGTCGGACGTGCCGGGTACAGAAAACTTTTTGTCTCGAGTCGGACAATTGGAGGCACAGGCTGCGCGAGAGGTACGTGCTGAATTTGGCGCAAGACGTCAACCGATAACTCTTCAAGAAGCAGAAGATGTCGTTGGAAAGCGATTGTTCCGACGGGCAGCTCAGTTAGGTCCACGAGTTGGCGCGATGGCGTAAAATGGATGTATGCTGACACGGACTCAAGCGCTGGAGATTTTACATAGCCATATGCAAAGCACGAATCTGCGGCGGCATTGCTACGCGGTTGAGGCCGTGATGCGCGCACTCGCCAAACGGTTTGGAGGGGATGAGGATAAATGGGGTATTGTTGGTCTTCTCCACGATGGCGACTACGAAGAAACAAAGTCAAATCCGAGTGAGCATACCCTCAAAATGGTTGAATGGTTGAAAGCGGCGGGTGAGATGGATGAAGAAATACTCAACGCCATTCTTTCACACAACTACAGCCACACAGGCCAGTCTGCTCCAAAGACGCCGATGGAATGGGCATTATACTGTTGTGACGAGCTGACTGGTTTGATTGTTGCCGTTGTATTAGTCCGGCCAGACAAAAAACTTGCGTCGACGACGGCTGAGGCAGTGCAGAAAAAATGGAATCAAAAAGCATTCGCCGCAGGAGTTAATCGCAAGCAGATCGAACAATGCGAAGAAAAACTGGGCATTCCTCTTCCTGAATTTATCAGCATCGCCCTTTCCGCGATGCAAAAAAAGCACCAAGATCTTGGTTTATAAGTATAATATGTCTATGAAAGAAACACTTGCACGGGTTGTCAGGGATGCAGGGCAGTTTGTGGAACAGCTTCCCCTCACTGTTTTGCAGGAAAAAGAAGGCGTCGGCAATGTTCAACTGCGCGCCGACATCGAGTCGCAAGCCCTGCTGGTCAAAGAGATAATGTCTCATTTTCCGCATATACAGATTATCGCTGAAGAAAACGGTCTTGAAAAAATTCCGCACGACCTCTCCGGAACGTTTGCCATTATCGATGCTTTGGACGGTTCGACCAATCGAAGTGTCGGTTTACCGCTCTGGGGTATTTCCGTCGGTATTGTCCAAAATCGCGAGATTGTTGCAGGGGCAATGTACGATCGTCTGAGCGGGAAGGTGTTTGTTGCAGAGAGCGGAAAGGGCGCGTTTCTTGATGGAGAACGCATGCACCCGCTTCCTGATCATCCGCTCCGTCGTGCGATTGTCGTGACAAGCCCAGGGTACGATTTTGAACGCGACTGGGTGCCGAACAATCGTCGAGCAAATGAAGCGATGCGCCGTGGCGGTGCGCAGATTCGAATATTCGGCAGTTCGGTTTGTGACCTTGCAATGTTGGCGGAGGGGAATATTCATGTGTATACAGAAGAAACGATCAAGCCATGGGATATTGCCGGAGGTATTGCAGTCGTCCGCGAGCTTGGATGTGTCGCGACGACCTATAGCGGCGAGCTCGACATTTTTCATCCGATGGGTGTTGTCATTGGAGTACCAACAGCAGTCCGCGAGTTTATTGAGTTGACCAAACACATCAGATGAAGATTATTCACCTTGCAGATAAGCCAGAGGTGCCGGCGTCGCACGAGGATCCACAAAACCCAGGGAGTTTCAAACGCGTCCTCCTTGCAAAAGATGATCTCACCTTGGGCCGTGTCCAGATGCTGAATTGGGCACGCCTGCCGGTTGGAAAGAAATTCAGCCGCCACATCCATGAAGACATGGAAGAAATTTTCCTTGTGCTTGAAGGAGAAGCAAAGATATTCGTCGGCGATGAGTCAGTGACAATGAAGCACGGTGATTTGGTTTTGGTTCCTATTGGCGCGAAGCACTGGATGGAGAATGTCGGAGAGAATGACGTCATCTACCTTACCATTGGTATCTCACAGCAGCGTGGCGGCCGCACCTTGGTTTCCTAGCCCCTTCCCTTGTGTGGTATCCTATACATTATGGTGAGGAACCAGGTGTTGTCAGAAGAAAAAGAAATGAAACAAAAATTGATGCTGCATAGCCAGCGCACTCTGGACAGTTTACTCATGGCATGGCAAACACGGCCATCCGACTTTACGTCAGAGGAAGAGATGCTGTTGCAGCAAGCCATTGAAAAAGCGCGCACGATTCGCGATGGGGTAAAGTTTATGGTGGGGGAAGCAGCGGAGGCGTAATGGATCGAGAAAAACCAACTCCATTCCTGTCTACCCCATTGGCCATTGTTGTTGCCGGTGTTCTCATTGCCGGCGCGATTGTGCTGACTGACGCGTTTGATATTCAACTCAAGCGCGAGGGTTCTCTACGTCCTTCTCCACAAGTTGCAGGAACGCAAACAGCCCCTCCACCAGCTGGTGGACCCACAACTCCGCAGATCGTTTCGGTTTCGGTTGACGATGATCCCGTACTGGGGAATCCAAATGCGCCTGTGACGGTCATTGAATTTTCCGATTATGAATGTCCGTATTGCAAGCGGTCGTTCCAAGACATGCTGCCACAACTTAAAAAAGACTACATTGACTCTGGAAAAGTGAAGCTGGTTTATCGCGATCTGCCGCTTCCGTTTCATGACCCAATGGCGACGCAAGAAGCGTTGGCCGCCAATTGCAGCCGCGACCAGGGTGGAGATGCAGCCTACTACCGGTATCATGATGAAATATTCACGCGGACGACGTCAAACGGAAACGGGTTAAAGAAAGAAGATTTGACGAAAATCGCGCAAGACTTGAAGCTAAATAGCTCGACGTTTCAACAATGTTTAACGTCGGAAAAATTCAAAAGCGAAATTGAAAAAGATCTTGCCGACGCTGCGGCCGCGGGTGCGTCAGGCACGCCAACGTTTTTTGTCGGGAAGTCCTCACCCAACGGCATCATTCAAGGAACCATGATTGTAGGTGCGCAGCCGTATGTTGCATTCAAGCCGGTCATTGATCGGCTGCTTGCGGAATAGCGTATGGACCGTCTTCTTGCCCGTGTTATTGGAAGTATAACCCTTCTTTTTGGGGTGGCGGGTTTTCTCCCTTGGGTTACCACTGACGGCGTCATGTTCGGGACATTCACGACCAATGTTTGGCATAATCTTTTGCTGTTATTCTCTGGTATCTATGGACTTGCCGCTGGGTTTTCGCGGACTGTCTCCCCGAAAACATATTTTCAAACACTCACGATGGTGTTTGGAGTGGTGGGTGTGACCGGGCTTGTTTTGCCAAGCCCGCTTTTAGGGTTGATTGAGGTTGACAGAGCGGGGTCGGCAACGCATCTTTTGTTGGCTGCATTGGGCTTGTATTTCGGATTTATCCACGCCCCCGAGCCTCCTCCACATGATTGATGGTTCTCCTGTATAATTTCTCTATGGAAGAACTGAAGAAACGCACCAGTGAACTGCGGGAAAAGATTGCCGAGGTTGTTGAAAAACTCAACCTCGACGAGATTCGCGCGAGCATCCGGACTCTGGAAGCCACCGCCGCCAAACCAAGCTTTTGGGATGACCACCGTGTGGCACTTGCCCACATGCGGAAACTTGCAGATTTTAAGCAAGAAGTTGAGATCGCGGAAGATCTCACGCGCCAAGCCGATGACCTGGCCGGTGATGGTGAACCTGCGTCGGTTCAGTTGAAAATTGAAGGATTAGAGCGAAAGTTCCGTACGTTTGAACTGCATCTTTTTCTCTCTGGTCCGCATGACCGGGATGACGCGTTGCTCACGATTCACGCCGGCCAAGGCGGTACTGAAGCAAACGATTGGAGTTCGATGCTGTTGCGCATGTACGAGCGGTATACTGGTGGGCAGGGTTGGCGGGTGGAGCAGATTGACTTTAGCCCGGGTGAAGAAACAGGGGTGAAACGGGTGACCATACAAATCAGCGGACGGTATGCCTATGGGTACCTTCGGCACGAGGCAGGTGTGCACCGCCTGGTGCGTATTTCCCCGTTTGACGCGGAAAAAATGCGCCACACCTCGTTTGCCATGGTGGAAGTGTTGCCGGTGTTGCAAGACACCACCGAGGTTCAAGTGCATCCGGACGACATTGAATTTGAATCGTTCCGATCAGGCGGCCACGGCGGGCAAAATGTGAATAAAGTCTCGACTGCCGTCCGTTTGAAACACAAGCCAACCGGCATCATCGTCACGTGCCAAACCGAGCGGTATCAGGCGCAAAACCGCGAAAACGCAATGAAGTTGTTACGCGCGAAAATCTGGAAGGTGGAAGAGGAACATCAACGCGCGCTGAAAAAAGAGTTGCGCGGCAAAGTCGTCCCTGCAAGCTGGGGAAACCAAATCCGCTCGTACGTTTTGCATCCCTATCACATGGTGAAAGACCTGCGTACCCGTGTCGAAACAAGCGACACGCAAGGGGTACTGGATGGCAATCTGCAACCATTCATCGAAGCAATGCTGAGGAGTGAGTCAAACCTCTTGCTTCATTGATTGGAATCATGGTAGGATAGAATTATGCGTGATGACGATTCCCCTTCGGGCCAAGCAGTTGATACCCCTGCCTCCATTCTCCATCGGTTTGATACAGAACGCATGGGCCCGTGGCGCGGCCGGATTCTTCTTGGATTAGGCGTTGTTCTTGTCATTGCTGCCGGCATCACCACCGGCTACTTTCTGGTCCCCGAAGGCGTAACCAGTTCGACCGGCGGAGAAACGAAGAAAGAGCAATTGAAAGAGAAACCCAAAACAGCCGCGGAAGATATCGCGTTTCGCGATTGCGCAGAGGGAAAATTAGAGCGGTTGGCCGATACGGAGAAGAAAAACGTGGGAACCCACAAACTCATTCGCGGTGATGAATCGCAAACCGCATACTTGACCTCATCGGTTGCCGATCTGGACGCATTCCGCGGCAAAGATGTGACTGTCTGGGGTGAAACGCACACCTCGCAAGAAGTGGGGTGGTTTATGGACGTCGGACGCGTCGCCGAGGGTAAAGGAAAGTGTGATCATCTTTGACAATGTCACCAAGCAATACCCAGATGGCTCGTGTGCCATTCGCAATATTTCCCTCACGTTCGGGAAGGGGGAATTCTCCTTTGTCGTCGGAAAATCCGGCGCCGGGAAAACCACGCTGCTGCGCATGATCACGCGGGAATTGCGTCCCAGCAAAGGGAAAATCCAAGTCGGCGAGATTGACATCACGAGTATCCCCGGCAGAAAAGTTCCGCAATTGCGCCGGCGCATCGGCACGATTTTTCAAGACTTCAAGCTGTTAGCCGACCGGACAGTCGAGGAGAATGTTGGCATCCCACTCGCTATTCAAGGTACTCCAAAAGCAGAAATTTCCACACGTGTTGCCGAGACTTTGAAAAAAGTCGGGCTGAGTGAAAAAGCGAAATTCTTTCCCGCTCAACTCTCCGGGGGTGAAGCCCAGCGCACGGCATTTGCACGCGCGATTGTCCACAAGCCTTTGATTCTTCTGGCAGATGAACCAACCGGTGATTTAGACGCGGTGAATGCCGATATCCTTATGGAGCTTTTGAACGATTATCATAACGACGGTGTGACGGTCATCATGGCGACGCACAACGCCGGGATTGTCAACAAAATGAAGCGCCGTGTCGTTCAACTGGATGAAGGCAAACTTCTATCCGATGTTGAAGAAGGGATCTATGCCATTTAAAACGACCTGGATGCACATGCGCCGGAGCCCGTTCCAGGCGCTGGCAGCGATTGTCATGACATCCACGACATTTTATGTCGTGATGATGTTTGTCATGATTATTTTTGGGTCCAATAAACTCCTGGAATATTTTGAGTCGCGGCCAAAGGTTTTGGCGTATTTTGAAGATACGATGACGCTTGAAGAGATCAATCAGTTGAAAGCAGAGCTCGAAACCTCGGGAAAAGTATCCGAGGTGAAGTACATCTCGAAGGAAGAAGCGCTCGCCATTTACAAAGAAGAAACCAGAGATGATCCGGCATTATCCGAATTTGTCTTTGCCCAAACCCTGCCCGCGAGCTTTGATATTTCGGTAAAGAACATCAGTTATCTGAAAGACGTGGCTGACTCTTTGCGCGGCAGGAAGGGGATTTTGCGGGTGGATCATTTGGAAGATGTGACCGATCGGTTGATCACGCTCACGAGAGGGACGCGGTTTTTGGGGATTGTCTTGCTGGTAATGCTCGTGGTGACCCTGACGCTCATTATCCTGTTTGTCATTTCGCTCCGCGCGTATATTCACCGGGAAGAAGTGCACGTTTTGTCGCTCATTGGCGCCTCACGTTGGTTTATTTATCAGCCGTTTTTGTACGAGGCGCTGTTGTATGGGGTATTCGCACCGGTGATTGCAGGAGGGTTGGTTTATCTCACTCTGCCGACGTTGTTGGCGCCGTACCAAAACTTTTTTGCGGACGTGTTGACCGTCCCGATCAATCCATTCTTATTTCTTCAATTTTTGGGGAGCGCGATAGCGGTTGGCATTGTCACTAGTTTATGCGGTAGTTTCCTCGCCGTGTACCGGTATTTAAGATTCTAGTCGGTTCAAGGTATAATAACGCATACGCATGCGTCAACTTGCCCGTGTCACCTCGGTTCTGCTCCCTCTCCTTCTCTTTGGATTGACGTCTGCGT
>JAUYPR010000048.1 GCA_030695785.1 bacterium | reverse complement strand
GAACAGTGCAAACGAATGAACCGACCGTTCGGTATACGCTGGATTTTCCCACTTGACATTAGTGACAAATTTATATATAATTTTGTCACTATGTTGACCAATACGACAATCATGACGGTGACCGATATGCGGAAAAATGCTGATGAGCTTCTTGACAATGTTGCGAGAGCACAAGAACCAATCGCCATTCTTCGGCACAATAAGCTCCAAGCTTACCTTCTCAGCCCCAACACACTAGAAAACCTCGAAGCTTTTGTGGAAGATTATCTCGATAACAAACTCATCAGTCAGCGCCTTGGGGCAGGCAAAAAAGATTTTGAGTCTTTTTGGAAATCAAAAAATCTTCCCAGATAAAATCAAAGAGTGAACGACAACATTTTCCACAATAGACTTTTTGAAAAAGAAGTTCTGAAAATTCCCTCACACCACCAACAAAAAGTCTACAGGCTACTCACCTCCATTAAAAAAGAACCCAACAAACTCCCCGGCAACACGCTGCAGTTGTCAGGATATAAAAACATCTATAGGACAAGACTAGGAAATTTGCGCTTGATTTACCAAATTAACCATCCTCAAAAAAACATTTTTGTACTGGGAATAGGCTTTCGAGGCGATGTGTATAAGGTTTTAAACAGAATGTTCAGGTCAATTGGGGGCTTGACAAATGTTCTGCGCATGTGGTAAAGGGAAGAAGACCACGCCAAAACTGCCCGGCTGTGGCGGAATATGACGTATGCAAAAGCTCCGGGCTCCCCTGCTTCTTTCACTCCTCGCGATCGTGTTTCTCTGGCCGCAGATCCTGAGGAACGAAGGGCCGACTCTACAACCGTTGCCTTTTCCGACTTCTCCGACACCGCTCCTTCTCTCACCAGGTACCGTGCGGTACCTGGCTTCGCTCAAGACGCCCGACCGGCTCATTATTCCCGCTATTCAACTCAACGTGTCCATCCTGGACATGCCAATACAGGACGGAACTTGGATGGTCCCGGAACATGCAGTGGGGCGCGGGGGAAAGAATGTGCTGTTTGCGCACAGCCGCGTGAAGCTTTTCAAACGCATCGATCAACTCGGACCAGACCAGGAGATATTCCTGTACAGCGCCAATGGGACCTTCCAAGCCTTTCGCCCGATCGTAACACTGCAAACCAGCCCGGATTCGGTGCAGCTTTTGGACGAGTGGCCGAACGCGCTGCTCCTTATCACCTGCGATGGAACAACCGACCAGTGGCGGACGATCGTCGTCGCCGAGCCACTTGTGGTGAGCGTAGTCGAACCAGTCGAAGGGTCGAAACATGAAAGAACTTCTACTTGACTTTCTGAAATTGTGCTTGGTTGTGGGCAATGTGGTGTGGCCGCCGGCCGAAGGTTCTGAGCATAGTCGAAGAACCGAAGGTCCTGAAGATATTTCAACGATCACGCCATTGACCCGAAAGCGCGGCCGCCCTAGAAAAGGAGAACAACGTGGACACTGAATTAAACCTATCGAAAAACTGGCCCCGCGTGCTTTTAGGTTTTGTCGTGATTGTACTGGTTGCCGGCGTGGTATTTGCCACGGCGCGCCAGTACCTCGGACAGAACCGAGGTGATGTGACGGTCCCAGGATCAACCATTGAGCTCAAGAAAAATGAAAAGAAAGGCGAGGGCGCCATGACGGAAGAGGAAAAAGAAAAGCCGAACAAACTTCCAGGGACAAGTGGAGAAGAGACCGTGACAATTCTTCCTGGAGAAGGATGGCTCAAGCTTGCAAAACGGGTGTGTGACGATCCAAACGCTGCGGATGCACTATCAGCCCAGCATCCGGAAGTCAAAATGCTGAATCTTGGACAAGAACTCAGCCTCCGCTGCCCGTAAAAAGGACGACTTGACAAATCAAGTCCGCAACGGGCATACTGAAGGTGTGTCGTTCAAAATCGTCCGCGTGGTGTTTCCACTTTTGATGTTTGCCGCCGCAATACTCATCACAACCGCGGTGATTAAATCTCCGGTGCAAACAAACTCAAAAGCGTTTGAGAAAAAGGCGACGCCAACAGTCAAAACAACACCTAAGCCCTCCCCCAGTCCAAGTTCGACACCATCAGCCACTCCATCCTCCAAACAGCCCACATGGGAGTCGCTCAAGGATGTGAATGGGGATGGAATCATTAATACGCTAGATTATGCCGGAGGAATCAGTAATCGGTAAGCGGGAAGAAGAAGCGTTCCCTCTGAGGGAATAACAATTGCTCTGGATTTTCCAAAAAAAAGATCGAGAAATACCGTTCCCGCACACGGTCTTCAAAAAAAACATCCGGCACGTCCATCGTTTTCTGCCAGTGTTGCTTGATGACGGCGAGCTCTTCTGCCCCTGGATGGTCAAAGAGGATGGTTTTTTTGACTATCGCTTTCCCGACAATCTTGGATCGTTTTTTCCGCAGCAGCACGGTATCTCCAACATGCATCTTTAATGCAGATGACCGCAAAGAGACCGACCAGAGCCCAAGCAGGGCCTGACGTCCCGAAAGAACCGCTTCAACGGTCGCGTTTGGCAAGGAGAGAAGGTAGGTCATGCGTCAGGTAATCTCGGAACGGTTCGCCCAGCTCGTTATGGACAAGCCCGAATTCCACCACCGTTTTCAAGTAATCCAATTTATTTCCCGTATCATAATATGTTCCGCCCTTTATTTCCGCGGCCAGCACGCGCTTGCCATCATTCAACATGAGTTTTAACGCATCATTATAAAAAAGCTCCTCGCCTTCTTTCAGGTTCTCCATGGCTGAATCCAAATAATTAAAAATGTCCGGGGTGAAAATGAAG
The DNA here is from genome assembly GCA_030695785.1 of bacterium. Classification (GTDB taxonomy): domain Bacteria; phylum Patescibacteriota; class Microgenomatia; order JAUYPR01; family JAUYPR01; genus JAUYPR01. Next base: position 1,950 of record JAUYPR010000048.1, on the reverse strand, counting down.
CCTGACACGTTCGCCAGATCCGACGGCGCATTTTGTTTGCCGGGCTTTTCTATGATTGTGTCCACATCGATTAAACTCCCATTCAATTGCTTCCCGCCGGCAAACCCGTACCGGTCGTAGTCTTCCACCTTTCTGGCCCGGATGCTGGCGAGCACCGAACAGCCATATTCCTCGTAGACGGCCAAAAGCTGTTTGAAGCGCGAAGGCGAGGCGGCAATAAAATCATCGCTCCATGTATAAATAAATGGTTCATCGCCGATGAGGTGCCGGACATTCAGAAGCGGTGTGCCATTGCCGTACGGCCCTTTCTGGCGCACGTAGACGAAGTTCGCAAGCCGGGCAATCCGCTCCACATCTTCCAATAACGGCTTTTTCTTCTCCCCGCCCATGCGCAGGTTTTCAATAAGGTCAAGGCTCGGGGCATCGAAATGGTCTTCGATCGTGCGCTTGTGGTAACCGGTAACGATAATAATGTCGGAAATGCCGGCGTCCACTAATTCTTCAACAACGTATTGGATGATGGGTTTATCAATAATCGGGAGCATTTCCTTGGGCATGGCCTTGGTGGCCGGAAGAAAACGGGTGCCAAAACCAGCGGCAGGAATGACGGCTTTACGGATTTTTTGAAGTTGCGCCATGGGTGGACATTATGGTACCATATGTCAAGTCATGGATACAAGCACCCCGCACAACGGGCGGGGAAGGTTGGTTATTGAAAAATTGTCGGGCATTGCGGTCACCCGATTCTTTCTCGAAGTGTACCGGGAACTCCGCAAGGTCGTCTGGCCTGGCCGCGAGGATGTTGTCCGCATGACGTTGATTGTCATTCTTGTCAGCGTGGCCATCGGCGCGTTTGTGGGGAGTGCCGACTTTGTGTTTACGAAATTGCTAGAAACATTCCTTGCGAGGTAACAACACCATGGACGATTCACAAAACCAACCCAAACCCCAATCTCCTGTCATTCTGGAGGAGCCGAAGGTCCCGAGCGGACCTGTCCTGAGCGGAGTCGAAGAAGTCGAGGGGCCGAAGGCGACGATAGAACCTCAGGTGACAAATGAAGCCGAAGTAACAGAAATGTCTGCACCCTCCAAACCCGGACGATGGTATGTGGTCCACACCTATGCCGGGCACGAAAATAAAGTATCCGCAGCCCTCGGCCAGCGCATTGAAAGCGAAGGGCTGAAAGACCGGATCTTCGAAGTTTTAGTCCCCACCCGCAACCGCATCCAGGTGAAAGAGGGCAAAAAAGAAACCGTGAAGGAAAAAATCTTTCCCGGCTACATGCTGGTTCGGATGATGCTGGATGACACCACCTGGCTCACCATCCGCACCACCCCTGGCGTGACCGGTTTTGTTGGGAACGCCCAAAAACCTACCCCCATTCCAGATTCAGACGTGGTCACGATTGTGCAGTTCATGGAAACCGAAGCGCCGCAGTATATCGCCACGTTTTCCTTGGGCGAAGCGATTAAAATTGTTGAGGGGCCGTTTGCCGATTTCCTGGGAACAGTGAGTGAAATGAATGAGGAAAAAGGGAAAATAAAGGTACTGGTGTCAATCTTCGGAAGAGAAACGCCGGTGGAATTAGACTTTCTCCAAGTGGCGAAACTGTAGAATAATTTTCAATGACCAATTTCTAATTTTCAATAAATGTCACAATGTCTCAATGTTTCAAACATTTAGATCATTGAAATTTCATTGCAAATTGAAAATTTTTTAATCTATGAGCACCAAAAAGATAAAAACATTTATTAAATTAGCCATCCCGGCAGGAGAAGCGACCCCTGCCCCGCCAGTCGGCCCGGCCTTAGGCCAACATGGATTACCAATCATGGACTTTGTGAAGGCGTTCAATGAAAAAACAGCAGACCAAAAAGGCAATATCGTCCCGGTCATTATCACGGTCTATGAAGATCGAACCTTCTCGTTTATTGTCAAAAAACCGCCAA
>JAUYPR010000043.1 GCA_030695785.1 bacterium | reverse complement strand
ATACATCCCCGACCAGTATAGAGGGTGACGTCGGGTTCGCCAAACGCACGACTCACCACACGGCCAACCCGGCAGTTTTGGCAGATTTTGCGGACTAAACGTTGAGCTACAATAAGCTCCAAGGTCGAGGCCAGTAAAAACGGCTCCACGCCCATTTCCAAAAGCCGCGGGATGGCGGTGGCGGCGTCATTCGTGTGAAAGGTTGACAGGACCAAATGGCCGGTGAGGGAGGCGTTCACTGCAATTTCCGCGGTTTCTTTGTCGCGGATTTCACCGACGAGGATAATATCAGGGTCTTGCCGCACAATAGACCGGAGGCCGCTCGCAAATGTCATATTGGTTGCACTATTCACCTGAATTTGGTTGATGCCCCGCACCCGGTATTCCACCGGATCCTCAATGGTCATCACGTTGACCTCCGGTGTTTTGATGCGCTTTAAAATTCCATACAGGGTGGTGGTTTTTCCACTCCCGGTCGGGCCAGTCGCTAAAATCATGCCAAACGGCTTTTGCGAGGCCTCGTGCACCCGGCTCTGATCGCGCGGGGACAACCCGAGGTTATCAAACGTGACGTCTTTCACGTACTCCGCAAGCAAGCGAAGTTCTGCCTTTTCGCCTTCCACGGTCGGGACCACGGAAATCCGCATGTCAATCGTCTCTTTCCCCTGATGAAAGCGGATCGCGCCGTCTTGGCTGGCGTTATGCTCATCAATCCGCATATTTGCTTGAATTTTCAGGCGGTTTAACACCATGTCATATAACTGGGGAGGAATCGTGGCGGCCGGCCGGAGTTCACCGTCAATGCGGACGCGAATCAACACCTCATTTTCTTGCGGCTCAAAATGAATATCCGAGGCGCGCATAGCGACTGCTTCCTGCATCACCGCATCCACAATCTGCGGCGCAATATTAACACCACGAGCAACAATCTTGTCCACGCGATGATCAAGCACGTCCTGGTAATGCGTGAACGCGCTATCAATATCATCAGGAAACGCGAACGCAAGATGGATGATTTTTTCCGGATACACCGAGGCGATTGCTTCTTTAAGCATAGACCGCTTTGGCGTATCCGTGGCAATAGTCACACTCTCTTCGTCCCATGTAAAAAGCACCATGCGGAGTGACCGGGCAAGGGTTTCCGGAATGGAACGGACTTGGTTGTGGCTGGGCGGGGAGGCGGCGAGGTCGGCAAATGCAACCTCACTGGTGTCCGCAATCACCTTCCCCAATTGCTCCCGCGTCATGATTTCATTCGCCAAGAGGTAATCAATCACTGACTCGCCGGTTCGGGCGGCGTGTTCCCGGGCACGCTGCATGTCGTCTTGGGAAACGGCGTTGTTCTCAACAAGGATCTCGTCAATATCCTTGAAGATCGACGGCGACGCTGGAGGTGTATCAGTCCGCATGGGCAAGTGAATTCATTTTCATTGTAACGCACATAGGCTCATGGATGCAAAGGGTTTTTGACAAATGATGATGGGTTTCGCGGTATGAAGGAAATTATTGAGGATTGGATAAACCTCTGGGGTATTGATACAAACCATAAAATTGGATGGATCGCCGTTGCGCAACGTAAAAGTAAGTTGCTCGTGTAAAAATATTCGTTGGGAAGTCACGAATATCTCTGGTGACTAAAAACGTACCTTTCGTGTATTTCATGAGGGCTCCGCCGAGAAGAAAATCGGTCAGAGAAACTTCTTTCCCCTCCTGACCATATCGAGAAATTAACACTTGAATATGCCGAAAAATTTCCTTATTGACAGGAAGGTAGGCATCGATCAGGTTTTCAATAATGTCTTTCCTTTTTTTAATCTCTTGGGTATTTGATGCGCCCTTGAGAAATTCGATAAGAACAGGTTCTATCGTTACGAACGTTACACCCCTTGCTTTCAACCTTGTCTCAAAATCTTGAAATTCTTCAGCATGATTTAATGCATCGATAAAGAAGTTTGTATCCAGAAGGAGACGCGCGTGTTCAGTAACCTGGTAGAAATCCGGAGGAGTTTCGATCATAATCATCAAGATGCTCCTGACGTTGTCTTCTCATATATTCTCTTTGTTTCTCAAACGATTTCCTCACGCTCCGCGCTAACGCTAAAAACTTACGTTTGCTGAGCTTCTTCTTTTTGACAGGAATAAGGTCATCGCTGATATTTGGAGTAGGCATATCTTTACTTTAGCATGCTGAGTCAAGGTGTGGCTCAGCATCCTGGGGGTGCTCAAAGCATTTCTCTTGCGCAGCTCGTGCGGGTGTGATATGGTCAAGGCGATGGCGACAGATGCAGTCGAGTACAAACGCGACAAGAAAATCCCCGTCATCACTATTTCCCGCCAGTCTGGCTCGGGAGGAAAATTGGTTGCCGACATGCTTGCGAAAAAACTCGGTAAACCCTGGAAGACGTATGACCGGGAAATTTTAGACCAAATCGCCAAAGTCGCCAATGTGCGGGAAGACCTCTTAGATTCGCTGGACGAACGCACCATTGGGCTGTTTGAACAACTCACCCGCTCCATTTTGGGCATGGAATACATCGGACGCCGCGCGTTTTCCCGCCACCTGGTTCAAACCATCCTGGCTATCGGCCACAAAGGCCACGCCATCATTCTCGGCCGCGGCGGCAACTTCATTCTCCCCTGGGCATTTAACGTGCGCATCATCGCCAGTTTTGACACGCGCGTGGAGCGCATGATGCACTATGAAAAAATGTCCATTGAGAAAGCCCGCGCCAGCTTGAAAGAATGGGATGCAGAGCGGGCGGAGTTTGTGCGGGAAATCTACAGCCGGAATATTGACCGGCCGTGGCATTATTGTCTCATGATCAACACCGATACTATTTCTGTCGAAAAAGCCGCTGACCTCATTACCGCGTCGTATAAAGAAAAGTTCAAGTGAAAGAGGATGACTGCCCTGGCCAAACAAATTCTGCTTCTGGTCCTTACCTCAACCTCCACCCTGCTTTTTGGGTTGTCCATTCGAACATTTCTGATGCTCGATATACTTGCGCTGTCGCCGGATTACCTGGCGGAGCTTTGGATTGATATCGTCGTTCTCCTTGTTAGTATTGGGCTCTTCATGACGACGCACAGCCTTGCGGTCACCTTGATTTCTTCTTCCAACATGCTCTTCCTGACATTTTTTGGCGAAGGCGTGCTTTTGACCATCACACTCCTTCCATCATTGGCCGGATTGCCTGCCGGACCACTGTTGGTCTTCAGCTTGCTTGCGTTCCGGTTTGGGGTTACACGGAACCTTCCCCTTTTGCGCGTCTTTTCTGTCCGGCTTGCGTTGACAGGGCCGCAGGCTACCCTCGGGTTTGGCATCACGCTGGTGGTGGCGATTGCTTCTGGGATGGCAATGATGGAGCGCCTGCAAACAACTCCTTTCACCATTCCGGCTGCCCTGGTGGAAAAAAGCCTCGGGCAAGGCAGTTCATTCTTGGCAGAGCGGTTGGATCCGTCGTACCGCCCAATCATCGGAGAGGTGTTGAAAAATCCCGCGGTGCAGGAAGAAACATTGGCGAATTTGAACCGGATGATTGAACCCTATCTTCCCTTTGCCCCAGTGATCATTGGGATTCTGGTGTTTTTCACCCTGAGCTCGCTCATGGGATTCGTGGACATGGCCGTCCTCGGACTTCTCCATGGCCTCTTCCGCATTCTTCCAAAGATCGGCTTTGTGGGAACAGTGCATACGAATGAACCGACCGTTCGGTATACGCTGGATTCTCCCTCTT
>JAUYPR010000041.1 GCA_030695785.1 bacterium | reverse complement strand
GCAGGAAAACAGAGCGTTTTGAACTCGCGGAGTGTACCCCACGAGCGGCGAAGCCGCCATCTCACGGGGTGTACGGTGGGGGAGATTTGTGAGATGATCCGGCCATATTATGAAAATCATGAATACATATTCATTCAAGGATGGTGAGAAATTTCTCAAAACCAAACACCAGGACGAACTTCAGGAGGTTTTTGATTCAATCAAAGCTCTAGATGCGACTCTTTGTCTTACGAAAGAGAGTAAAGAAAAAACTAAAAAAGGCCAAGTTTTGTTCTCACCAGTGGACATGAACAACTATCTCAAGACTGTTCTTCATGGCAAGGGTTGGACTGAGAAAGCAAAGTACGGAAAGAAGAAAAAATTTGCTGAGCCACGTCATGCGTTCGGTAAAGGTCGATTTCGCGAGATGGATGGTATTAAGAATAAGGTTGGACTTGAGGTTCAGTTTGGTAAATATGCATTCATGGGCTATGACATATTTTCTAAGATGATTATTTTCAAAAACCTCAAATATATCGAATGTGGTGTAGAGATTGTTCCGAGCAGAGAGTTGGTCAAGCAGATGTCGACCGGTGTTTCTTCGTTTGAACAACTACTGGTCGATTTTGAACATCGAGGAGAAAGCAATATCGATATTCCAGTATTCGTTTTAAGTATAGGTTTAACAGATGAAGAAAAGACAAAATCTCAGACGCTGAGAGAGCTTTTCCAGACGAATCGTGTTGAAGCTTTAACCAAATTAAAGCTTCGCAAATATACCGGTTCAAAACCTGGCCCCAAATAAACTTTCTCTTGCTTTTTTGAATTCATCCGGTAATTCTGCAAGCTTCACGCTGCTGGTTGGTTGATATACGGGTGTTCCCATCATTCGACGGTCTAGTGTCCCATTAGCTGCGGCTCTTATTCTTTCCTCAGCTATATCAAGGTATTCTCTCATGATATCTGATCCGTATCCTTTACGGTTATGGATGACGGCGGCGCATATTGAGCTTCCCACGCCAAGATAAGGATCGAGTACTACATCCCCGGCGTTAGTCATAGACAACACCAATCGTTCAACAAGTTCGATTGGGAACTGGCATGGATGGTCTGTTTTTTCTGGATGGTTATTTTTTACGTTCGGAATGTCCCACACGTCCTCAGGATTCTTACCTAAAGGATTGCCGGACAAAGTTCCATATTTTTCATTTTTCTTAAAATTCTTTTTACCTGGATACTTTTGAGGTACGCGGACCGGGTCGAGATTGAATGTGTAGTTGTCGCTCTTTGTGAACCAGACGATAGTCTCATGCCTACCGGAGAATCGCTTTGTGCAATGCAATCCGTGTCCGAACCGCCAGACGATGCGATTTCGTAGTTTTAAGCCGTACTTCTTGCCGATCTGATAAATCAAAGCATCTAGCGGAAAGACCTCGCCGTCTTTTGCGATGTGATTGCCAACCTGCCAGCAGATACTTCCATCATTAGTAAGAATGCGAGCCGCTTCTTCAAAAGTTCTATCTTGCTCGCCTAGATATACGTCCAGACTCGTTCGTTTCTCATATTCTTTGCCAATATTATAGGGTGGTGATGTTACGATCAGTTTTATAGATTTATCTGGGATCGACTTCATTAAATCAAGTCTATCGCCTTGAAATAAAACAACATCCGCCTCTTTGGCGTATCTATTCGCAATTTTTATTTTCCTGCCGGAACTGAAAAGTGGCCGCTGATCTTCAGCTGTCTCGGTTTTTTGCTTTTTTGTTTGACTTTGATTGTCTTCCTCGCTAGTTTTTACAACGTCCAAGACAATACCTTGAATTGTTAAACGAGAAGGATGAATAAACTTAGGACTTAGGTCAGGATTGGCTGGCTGCAATCGTATTTGTCCTTTTTCTTTATAATACTTTTTGAGAGTAGCCTCGTTTTCATCGATAAGAGCGACAATCTTCTGTCCATTTTCAGCGGTTGGTTGGTTTCTAACAATCACGACGTCTCCATCATGAATATTTTCATCAATCATGCTGTTGCCAGCCACACGAAGAGCGAAGACGTTACTACCCTTAGGTATCTGGGATTCCGGAACAGCAATGCTTTCTGATTCCTGTATCGCGTCAATAGGTTCACCTGCCGCGATGGTGCCAAGAAGGGGAATAGATATGAAGCTTTGCGTTCCTGTGTTCGTATACATGGCACGGGCTTGTCCGCGGTGTTTCGTTAGGAACCCCTTTTTTTGAAGTGCTTGCAAGTGTTCGTGTATCGTGGAGACCGACGAGAGCTTAAAGTGGCGCGCGATTTCCTGATGTGTGGGCGCTATAGCCTTTTTTTCTATCCGAGCGTTTATAAAGTCCAATATTTGCTTCTGTCTAGGAGTAAGCATTTGCCCATTATATACGCGAGACCCGAAAGAAACCCGAAAGTTATCCACAACTGGAAAGGTCGAAAGACTCATGGAGAAACTGCTACGCTTAATCTAACTCCGTTGTCTGCATCGCGATCAGACGGGTCGTACGGGGCATTATTCACATTAGATTTCCTCGAATATGGCAACATATCGTTTGAAACGTGACGTAAAGAACCAATATTATTGGGTACTTTGGTCTGACAAGAATAGCGAAGCGGTCGCTATGAGCAGCGAATCGTACGTTTCAAAGCAAGGCGCGGAACATTCTATCGAATGGACACGCGCCAACGCGAAGGATGCTGGTTTGGACGATCAGACATAGTGGTAACCATTGGGCAAAAACCACGGTTAGTATTCGTGCTTGAGAGACGAGAGAAACGATTGAGTTGCGGTTACGTCCCGAATAGTGCCGAAACCCTTGGGCCACGCTCGACAAAAAGGCATCTATGATGCCTTTTTGTATTGTCAGGAATTGGTGTCGGGTACCGTATAATGATCCGACATGTTTTTCGTCTTCAAAGCTCTCATTGTCGTCGCATGTCTCATCGTGATTTTGGGGGTGGTGCGGACGTGGCAGATGGAGAGAGCGGCGAATCAGAAACTTTTTGTCGGAGGGGAAGCGCCGACGCCTGCGCCGGACGGCCTCTACAACGGGAACGTTCCGGGTCGCAAAGTCTCGTGGCTTGGGAAGAAATTTAATGCGGCGACGCAAACGGGCATTAATGTGTTCGACGACGGGAATGGCGTAAGGGGAGAGCGGTATCCATTTAAGACGGAGGAGAAAAAGGGAGTGCATGATGGCGTAACTGTTCTTGCTATCGACTACAACATTCCAGAAAATCCGTTCTGGCTCCGCCCGATACTCGATGAGATAGTGCAAGTTGCGCCGGACAAGTATCTCGGCAAACTGCACGTACGCATTATTCCAGGTTTTCCGTTCACGTTGGCCTACTTTGAGCTTTCGAAGTAAGTGACTGCTAGCTAGCGTCGGGCTAGAATGTACGCATGGATGAAGCTGAAGCTCGGATTGAAGCGGAAGCGATTGCTTTTGCGCGAGCACACAAGAAGGAGGTTGCGCGGGAACTTACCGACAGTACTAAATTTCCTTCTGATGCGACACCGGTTTCTGTTTTTATGGCAGGATCACCAGGTGCTGGTAAGACGGAATCATCGCAGAATCTAATTGCAAAGCTCACAGATGACGGCCACGCGGTTTTGCGTATCGACTCGGATGAATTGCGTGGACGATTTGAGTCGTATACGGGCTCAAATTCGCATTTATTTCAGGGTGCGACCTCCATATTTGCAGAGTGTATGCATGATGCTGCGCTAAAAAACAATCAGAGTTTCGTGTTT
>JAUYPR010000039.1 GCA_030695785.1 bacterium | reverse complement strand
CGCTGTTCCATCATTGCGGCCGGCGGCCGCCAAACTTGCCGTATAGGCGACGTTGGCCTGAATATTGCGCGAGAGAAAGTAAAAGGCGAAAACGACCAGCGCAATTCCAGGATAGAAAAAGATGGTTGGCATAACTTCCCTTGGGCGCCGAAGTCCTTCGACTCCGCTCAGGACCTCGCTGCGCTCGGCCTGCGCTAATGACAACGATATCCGCAAATCCTCCGACCACGCGCCGGACAACAACCGCTCCAAGGCCATCCCAACTGCAAGGACGAGAAACAGCAACACAAACGGCGTGGTGGAATACGCGGTAAATGCCATACCGACAAACAGCCCCACCGCTGTCGCGATAACCGAAACCTTCAAGGGGTGATTTTCCTTTTCATTGCCCTTGAGCGCCGTCCCAAGCGCAAAAATGACGAATCGGATCACGAATACCGCAAACCCAAACAGTCCTATAATCCCAAACGTCGTCAGGTACAAAAAGTACTCATTGTGCGGCGCGGTAAAACGCAGGTTCCAATACTGGGTTTCATTGAACGAGGTTGGGCGGTAGCGGGTGAAATCAAACAGAAACGTCCCTGGGCCGGACCCGAACAATGGGTAATCACGCACCGTGAGCGCCGCAACCCCCCAGGAAGAAAGCATGTCCAGGGTATGTTCTTTCTCTAATGGCTGGACTTGCGGGACAACCTTCCCCAATCCCACCACGTGGACCGAGAGAAACACGACCAAACCGACCGAGAGAATGATGGAAATGAAACGGGCTGACGGCAGCAGCACCGATGGACGGTTCCAGAAAAGAAGGACCACAGAGCCAGCAATCAACACCGCCCACGCAGCCGGGTGGTTCAACAAAGCGAGTTGGCCAGCAATAAGCGAGCCGGAAACAACTAAAATCACCCACGCCGGCGGAATCCAAAGCGTCGGCCTTCTCCTGTCACCCTGAACTTGATCTTCCCGCAGGGAACGTATTTTCAGGGTCTCTGATCCTCGATTGAAGAAACGACTGAGCATAACCAGCAACGTTGCCCCCTCCTTCTTTTCCCCCTCATCTTTCTTTCCTTGCCCCTCCGACCAAAATGTTTCTGCCCTTCGACTACGCTCAGGGCCTTCGGCCTGACGCTCAGCCGCTGGTTGTTCTTTCTGTAAAAGAGCTTCTTTTTCTAAGGTGTTCTTATTCTTCATTCCCTTTGGCCGACCCCGACCACGGTGAGTCCCTGGCAAGCGGATGCGGAATTCGTGGACGACCCCTCGACTACGCTCGGGGCCTTTGGCCTGATTGATCCTCAACAGCATCCCGAAAATCAAAAGCAATGTTGCCGCAAGATAGACGCTCATGGACGAAAGCGCGCCAGTGAGCGAGAATGTCCGGCCCTGCGCTTCAGGAAAAGATAGCAAAGGAAATCCGAGCGCGTTTGTGAGGCCGATCACGGCCAAGATAGTCCCCGCGGCCACCACTGCCCAGATCACACGAGCGACATCTTCCCGTTCATCCAAATTCGAGACCGCAATATAATAGAGCAAAACCGCGGCAAGAATCGATAACATTCCGCCCTGGAACCGCCCGAAAAACCCAAAGAACCCAACCAATCCAACCTGGTTGTACGACAAAACAGTACTGACAATGACCACACCCAGAAATAACAATAGCGGCAGATCCAGCGGCGTTTTGCGGATCCGCACTTCCCCCTGGAGGAAGAAACGGGCTAGCCACAGTGCAAGCAAAACAAGGACCGCGGCATACAAAAATGTCTGCTTTGGAAATTCAAACGGGTCAACCGTGCTGGTGGTCAAAAGAAGCGGGGTCACAAACGCAACCCCTGCAATCCCCCACACGAGCAGTCGTTTCGAGAGCGGCAGTAAACTTTCTTTCATGTAATATGACTATACGCAACAATAGATGAATCGTCAAGAGGTGAAATGTCGAATGGCAAAGTTCAAAGTTCAAAGCCCAAAGTTCAAATCATTTGAACTTAGGATTTAGGTCTTGATTTGACATTTGGATTTTGGATTTTGGATTTTGGATTTTCCGTGTATACTTCTTGCATGACTATTTTCATCACCGGCATTACCGGCCTCATTGGCTCGCATCTTGCCGAGTTTCTGCTCGAGGAGACTCCTCACAATGTCGTTGGACTCGTGCGCGTGCGCGGGAATATTCAAAATCTGGATCATCTGGCCCACTTCGCCCCCACTTCGCTGAAGCTTCGCGGGGCTTCGCGGGCCGCCGCCGCGCGGTTGCGCGTCGTCGAAGGATCAGTGGATGACGGCAAGGCGATTGATGACGTTATCCGCAAAACCAAACCGGATATTTTGTTCCACCTCGCCGCCCAATCGTATCCGCATGAATCTTGGTCCGCCCCGATTTCCACCTTTCACACGAATGTGGACAGCACCATTCATATCCTGGAAACGGTCAAAACCGTAAACCCGAAAATGAAAGTGCTGGTGGCGTGCAGTGCGGCAGAGTATGGACTCGTGCATCATGAAAGGTCTCTCCTTCCGAAGGAAGGTGAGACCTTGACAAGACAGGATTATCCCCCGCTCACCGAAAACACTCCCCTTCACCCCCTTCATCCTTACGGCATCTCGAAGGTAGCACAGGAAATGCTCGGGTATGAGTATTTCGTGAATTTCGGCATCCCCGTGTACCTGCCCCGCTTCTTTATCCAAGCCGGGCCAAGGCAGGGCGACCGGATTTCTGTCCAGACGTTTGCGAAACAAATCGCGGAAAAGGAGATTTCCCTTGGAAAGAAAAGGGGTGGCGCCGAGTGGGCCCCCCTTCGCTCCGGTGGAGCTTCGGAGGGGCAAGGGAGCTTGGCCAACCGAAGCCCGAAGGGCGAAGGTGGCTCGGACGGGGGTGACGAGGTGACAGGACCCCACACTATTCGAGTTGGGAATTTGAACGCTTACCGCGACTATCTTGACGTCCGCGATGGCGTCCGGGCCATCTGGGCAATCGTGGAAAAAGGAAAGCCCGGCACCCCGTACAACGTGTGTTCCGGCACAGCGTACAAGGTCCAATATATTCTGGACTCTCTGATAAAAATGGCGTCCGTGCCTATTCGTGTGGAGGTGGACCCTAAGCGCCTGCGGCCGAGTGATGAACCCGTGATTTTGGGCTCGCACGAAAAGTTAACTGCAGCCACTGGCTGGACTCCAAAAATTCCAATTGAAGAAACCCTGCGCTCTATCCTCAATTATTGGCGCCATGCCTTATCGGCATGAGTGGCGCCAGGAACTCTAACCCCCAGGATACAGGGTCTCACCCTGTGACCTGGTATACCTCGAGAAAACTTCTCCCTCCAGTAAACGCTTCCCTTGTGTTACAGTGACCGCATGCGGCGCAAGAGTCTCACCATCGGCATCTGTGCGTACAATGAAGATCAAAACATCGGACACCTCCTTGACACGATCGGACAACAACAACTCCCCCGAAATGTCCGCTTGCTGGAAATCCTCGTCGTCGCATCCGGCTGTACCGATTCTACCGTGCCGATCGTTCGAGAGGCTGCAAAACGCGACCCCCGCATCCGCCTTTTCACCGAGCGGAAACGCAAGGGAAAAGTCACGGCAGTCAACAAAATCCTCCGGCAAGCACGCGGAACCATCATCATCCTCCA
>JAUYPR010000034.1 GCA_030695785.1 bacterium | reverse complement strand
CGACTGTGTCTCTTGCGGTGACTGGCGGACGCCGCAATTCCGATGTCCGGTCCAATGGTACTTTCCTTCTTCCGGAAAAAACTCTGTCGTACCGCGAATGTTTCCTTCTTTCAGTGATGATTTGATCGCGTCATACGTCAGTTCAGATTCAAGAATGGTCAACTCCCGCCCCATCTTTTCCAGCGAATGTGCGTCAGAGAACGACACGATCGATCGCGTATCAAGTTCAGCAATGCGCCAGTTCATCGCAGGGTCAGAGGATAACCCCGTTTCAATAGCAAAGATCTCTTTTGACAAATCGCCGAAGCATTCATCAATGGAATCAAAGCCACTATTCGATCCATAGAGCGAAAACCACGGCGTCCATACATGCGCGGGAATGAGGTAATTGCGTGGATCAACATCCAGAAGAAGTGCCAACAGATCACGGCTAGAAAGACCCATAATCGGCCGGCCATCAGACGACAAGTTGACGCCGAGTTTGACGAGGTGTGCATTCACCTTTTCAACAACTGCAAATGACGGTGCCACCATAATAGTATGGATCCGCCGCACCCGCCCGCCCGCAGAGTAAATACTGCTGATCTCCGACGCCAGGAGAAAACGCGTCGCATCGTCTGCTGTTTCTCCTTTGTGCCGGAGCAGTCCTGACCCATCTTCCTCTAATGATCCTTTCAACTCCGATAACCACACCGGATGTGTCCAATCCGTTGTCGCAAGAAGGGTGATCCCTTTTTTCTTTGCCCATATACTCATGTTCGGTATATTCATCTGCTGCGACACGGCGCGGGAAAAACGGGAGTGAAGATGTAAATCCGCAACAACTGTCATGGTGGTGTCATTCTACCAGAGCGGGACGGTATGGAAGATGCGTTGGAAGAAAGGATGCGTCACAATCATCACCTGCAGCGCCAAACTCACAAGAACAGTCAGCAAAAGAAAAGGGTTCCGCCAGAATGGTCCGTGGGACACACGGACGAAGAACGCAACAAAAAGTTGCGCACAGACAAGAAGTGTAAACGTCAGCGTTCGTGCGTACTCAAGCGGCAGTGCGCGCCATGACAACACATAGACAAGCGCAATAATACCCCCCAAAACGCCGCCCCAAAGAAACAACGGCCGCAGGGAAAGAAACGCCGAGTTTTTTTGCCGCGCAAATGACGACAACGATCGGTCGGTATGAGATTCAAGCGCAAGCGCAAGGGCGGGAAACCCGTCAGCCACCAAATTCATCCATAACAGTTGAACCGCTACCAGCGGCGTTGGAATGCCCGCAAAAGCAGGCAGCAGGCTGGCCGCCGCCGCTCCAATAATGGTCGCACCCTCACCGATATTGCAGATGAGGAGAAATCGCGCGGCTGTCCGTACATTGGTTGCAATCTTCCGTCCTTCCGCAACTGCCGCGATAATCGTTGAAAAATTATCATCCGTCAGCACAATATCGGAGGCATTGCGGGCAACATCCGTTCCTGTTTGGCCCATGGCAATTCCGACATCCGCCTGTTTCAGAGCTGGCGCGTCATTCACCCCATCCCCGGTCACGGCTGTTAATTTCCCCATACGCTGAAAACCGCGGACAATGCGAAGCTTCTGCAATGGCGTGGTGCGGGCAAAAATCCGCACGCGCGAAAGAACCGTTGGAAGATCCATCTCGTTCACACGCTCCAACTGTTCCCCGGTCATGATTTCGTCTCCCTGCTGCAGTAATCCGACCTTTTCTGCAACGTATCTCGCTGTCTTCTCGTGATCCCCGGTCACCATTACCACACGAATGCCAGCACGCACCGCATCCTGTATCGCCGCCGCCACTTCTGATCGCGGAGGATCAATCATGCCGACGAGCCCGAGAAACGTGAGGTTGTGCTCGACCAAATCTCGATTCCAATGCTCCTTCTTCGAAGAACGTTCCTCTTTCACGGCAACTCCCAACACACGCAAACCCTTATCAACCATACGCGTGACTTCCTTTTGAATATCCTCGCGTTGTTTTGGTGATAGATACGACGCTGCGAGGATAACGTCAGGCGCGCCTTTACTGAACACAAGTGCTCCACTACCCTTCGTAACAACAACGCTCATCATTTTTCGTTTTTGATCGAATGAAAATTCATGCACAACCGCGCTGGATGTGCGGGTCTGTTCAATCGAGACGTTCTGTTCCTGCGCGTACTGCAAGAGGGCGATTTCGGTTGGATCGCCAAAAAAGTCGGAGGAGCCATGGTTCACTTTTTGGACCACCATCGCGGTATTACACAACACCATTGCGCGCAAGAACATATCTTTCTCTCCTTGAAAAACCCACGTGCGATCAACTCGCATCTTCCCGGTCGTGAGCGTTCCGGTCTTGTCCGTACAAATCACATCCACATCTCCAAACGATTCCACTGCACTCATGCGCCGCACCGCTGCTTTTTTTGCCGCCATGCGCTGCGCGCCGACAGCCAACGCCACCGTGAGAATCACTGGGAGTCCTTCTGGAACAACGGCGATCGCAATGCTGATATTCGTCAACATCACGTCGGCCAGTGGGCGAGCATTGAGGAAATCAAGCAGAGTAATCACTCCTGCGACGGCAATGGCAAGGAGGGCAAGCTGTTTTGCGATCTTCTGAAGCTGCTTTTCAAGCGGGGTTGAATCGTCCTCGATGGTCTTGAGCGACTGGACAATTTTTCCAAAGGCAGTTTCTCCGCCAATCGCGGTCACTTTGAATAACCCACGGCCATTCACGACGGTCGTCCCCATAAACACCGCGCGTTCTTGCGCCGCGTCATCCACTTGTTTTTCCACAGCTAACGACTCGCCCGTGAGAGCAGATTCATCTACTTCCAGATTGTGCGATTCAACCAAAAATCCATCGGCCGAAATACGCTCGCCGGTCTGCACTTCAACAACATCGCCGGGAACCAGTTCAGCCACTGCCAGGCGCATTTTTTCTCCATCGCGGAACACTGTTGCTTCCGGCATGACCATGCGCTTGAGGGCAGCGATCGTCCGCTCCGCTTTATACTCTTGGAGAAACCCGACGATGCCGATCATGGCGACAATCGCCAGGATAAAAACTGCGTCTATGGTGGCGCCAAATACCAACGCCAAAATCGACGCAACCATAAGGATGAGCACGAACGGATGGGCAAATTGGCGGAAAAAGAGAACCAGAGACGTGGCGCGCCGGGGTTCGGGAAGAATGTTCGGACCGCTTTTTGATCGGGCCTCACGCGCTTGGGCAGTGGTCAATCCACGCATGTGCTTATCGTATCATTCCTCACTGGGGCCTTGAAACTCAATCTTGGTGTGAGGGAGAAATTTTTTGATCCGCACCTGTTCTTCTGCGCTGAATTTGTTTCCGTGCAACGTGAGTGTTTCAAGATAGACGAGATTTTTGACCTCCTCGGGGAGGGTCGTCAGTTGGTTGTTGTGCAGGTACAGAATCCGCAGATTCGTCAGCCGCCCGATACTTGGAGGAAGTTCGGTCAAAAGATTATTATACAGTTGGAGCTCAACAAGATCACGAAGATTTCCAATCTCTCGAGGGAGTTTCGAGAAACGGTTGAATGCGAGATTGAGTTTTGTCAGGTGAATCATCCCCAAGACAGGCGGAGGCAACTCATCAAACTCATTTCCACGCAGATCCAGTTCCTGAAGATTCGTCATCAATGAGATTTCTTCAGGAAACT
>JAUYPR010000029.1 GCA_030695785.1 bacterium | reverse complement strand
CAAAAGGTTGAAAACAAATGAACGAGTTTTCAGGAAATGGCGGAGGATGGTCGGATCGTTGAATTCGATTGACCGTTTCACCGATTGCCCAAAGAGCCCGAATTCGGTAAAAAGATTGAACGTGTGTTTTGGGAGAAGGATATTGCTGCGTGTGAGGGGATCTGCGTCGTTCGGAACGTAGACAAGGAGAATAAGGTCTGGCTTAAGCGCAAGGCCGTCATTGCTGAGTGTCTTCAGTTCGTCGGCCGTGTTTGCGCCAATTTTGCCGAAGTTCATGATTTCAATGGCCGATGATGTCGCCACCGACATTGCGGCACGGAGGTTTGGTACAAGTCCGTCGTTGACGTCTTTTGTCGGGCTGAACACAAAAGAATCGCCAATAACGATAATTCTATTTGTCCTAGCAGTCTTTTCTTCTTCCCACTCAATATCGCGGTAGCCGCGCGAATTCAGCCGAAAGTATTTCTCCTGGTAGGGCGTGACGCCCGGCCCCCATGGAATATCGGTAAACCGCAATGAAAAATACAATAAAATCTCCGTGAAAAGAAAGGCAGTGATGATGCCGAGAAGGATCAGCCAAAATTGTTTCATAGCAATAGAGAGATTCTGGTATGATTCTGTTATGTTCTTCGTCCATAATCGTACCATGCAACGGCGGATCGCACTCATTGGATTATTTTTCCTGCTCGCCTTCCAGACATTTTGGCATTTCAACCTCCTCTTTCTTGTGCAGGGGAATATCCGGTTAGCCACGCGGATGGTGTCGGAAGGAGAGCGGCTGTATCGGGATTTTTATTTGCACTACCCTGGATTGGTGTCATGGGTTGTCAGTGTGGTCCAACGGGTTTTTCCAAATGACCTGGATGCATTTCGCATTGTCTATCTTGTGTCGACACTGGGGACGACCGTGCTTTTGTTTTGGTTTTGTCGGTGGTGGTTCAAATCATGGGGAGCGGCGGTGTTTGCGGCGACGCTTTTTTCTCTCTGGATTTTTTTCTGGGGGAAAAATATGTTTTGGTATCACACGCCGATCCTTCTTTTATCGACAACCTCTTTTTTTCTTCTGGCAAAGATATTCAACTCCCCGGGTCCTGTCACCGCGTCACCCGCTTTTCTTTTCTCCTCTGGTTTCCTTTTAGGAATCGCCTTTTTGTGCAAACAGCCGGCTGCGTTTTTTGTTGCGGCGTTTGGTCTTGTTCTCCTGGGGAGAAAAATTCCGTTCTCGAAAAAAATATTGGACGGAATATTCTTTGCGCTAGGGGTAAGTATGCCGATTATTTTTTTCGGCCTCTACTATTATATGATCGGTGATTTTTGGGCCATGTGGGATGACGTGGTGGTGCAAGGGTTCAATACCGGACGGTCACAAGGATTTTTTGAAGCAAGCTGGTTGGATATTCCGCCGCCTCGCATCCTGGTGCAGTTTATTCTTTATTATTATCTTTTCAAATTTTTTGGTCTACGGAAGAATATTTCACCACGCCAAAAGAATATTTATTGGCTTGTCCTCGCCGGTGGACTCGCAGGGACGTTGTTTGTCTATCCGCGCGTCTGGCCGCAGTACACGCAATTTGCCCTGCCGTTTTTGGTCATCATGGCCGTATGGGTGATGAAACGGTCGTGGTCGGCAAAAACTGCGTTCACGTTCGCCATCGTGTCTTTCATGACACTTGCGCCTATGTTGAGCAATTTCTTTCCCCTTTTTCGACAGACCGACCCCCGTGAGCGCACCTTGCGGCCGGTTGTTGCCTGGATCCAAACGCATACCTCGCCCGATGAGAAAATTTTTGTCTGTTGCACTGCGCCAGAAGTCTATATTGATGGCCGCCGCAAACCTGCGTCGCGGTACTCGGAGTACAACCCGCCCATGCTCGTCAGTGTGCCGCTTGAGGACCGTATCATCGCAGATTTAGAACGCACCAAACCCCGCATTGTGGTCGAATTGTCCGATTCTTATTGGGAGCGGTTGAACGTCATGTATATGAAGAAAGTTCTCGACTACATCCATGCGAAGTACCGATTGATCGAAGAAGTGCAAACCGGCCAGCAGATCTACGAACGACGATAGAGTCTCGAGGGGATACGATCACTGCACTTGGGGAGGTGAAGGAACAAATGAGCGTTCGTAGTCGCGGTAGACGGAGAAATAGGGAAAGAGAATGACGGCTTTTCTCGCGTGTTCTTGGGCAGCCGAGAAGTTTTCTGTTTTGACGCTTTGTTCCATTGCTCGAAACACTCTTCCTGCAAGGTGAGGTCGAAGCACAAGAAAGATGAATCCAAGCAATCCCCAAGAAAAAACAGCCACAAACAAGAGTCGTTTTCTCATCGAAACAGACCTACTTCTTTCAGCCCACGCCAGTGGTCGGCTGACGAGTCCAAGGAACGTCCACAGGATCACCAAAAGACTCAATGAGGGAATATTGACAAGACTCATGGCGGTAAACGCACCAATCGACATCACAAAAAATGCTCGCCTCGCTGAGTCGAAGTGGGAAGAAAGTCCAATCTGCCCAGATTTGACCGCCAAGATCAAAAGAGCGAGAAAAAGGACCAAAACCGGCAGTCCGCCCCCAATCGCCAGATCCAAAAGATAGCTGTGTGCGCGGTCAACATAGAGTGGTGTTAATTCTCTCGCTCGTTCCAAAGGTCTCTGTCGCAAAACTTCTCCCATATTTTCCATCCCCCAGCCAGTGAGTGGGCGGAGAGACCACAATCGAAGCGCTGAACTCCAGATCGGTCCGCGATGTTCGGTCATGAGTTTGGCCGGAAGGTTTTCTGGCTGGAGCTCTTGGAAAAAACGAGCGCGGTGGGCTTCTAGGAGAGGAAATTGAAGGAAAAGAAAGATAAGGAGGATGGTTGGTCCGAGAAGAAAAAGAAGGCCGGGGATTGTGAGTCTTTTCTGGACTATCATTTTTATGATCCACCATACAAACACCACCGCAAGTCCCACAAAACCGGTCCGAGAGAAGGTTGCAAACACAATCCCGATCGATAGGAAAAGAGAACAGAACGGGACAACACGCCGCCAACCCCGCAGAGTCTCGAGAAGGAAAATATGAAGTGGAAGGAGAAAGACGAGATATTCTGCCAGAAAATTCGGCTGGCCAAACGGGCCAAGCAATCGCTGTGCATATATCGGTCGCAAAAACGCGTATTCGAGTGCTGGCACTTCGCTCAAAACCGTCAATCCAAGGATGAAGGTCGAAAGCGTAAGAATGCGAGGGAGAAGGATCGTCCAACGCTCCAAGACCAATGGTGCGCAAAAGAAAAGGATGCCAAGAGAAAAATACGTCAACAACCCCTGGTGGCGAAAGAGGGAGCCCCAGAAACTTTGCTCTGCGTTGAAGCCAAAAAGACTGGTAAGGATCATCCAACAAAGGAAAGCAACAACGAGAATGAGCGCCAATCGATTTTTGACGACTATCCGCCGACCGCGCAGGAGCGTTTCAAACGCAACCCAACCAAGAAGAAAAATGATTCCCGCATTCAGCCACACCCACCGTGGGCCTTCGGCGTCCAGTGAACCATACTGGAAGTTTGGGAGGAGTGGGATGAACGGAAAGGCGGCAATCCAAAGGACATACAGCCACGCAACCATACCACAAGCATACACCAGGCACTTGACACACCCCCCCCGATTGCTATACTCTGTGTGAGAATGCAACTGCCACAACTGCCTTCGTGGTTTTCAAGGCGTGATGCCCTCACGCTTTTTTTCCTCCTTCTTTTGATTCTTGCTCTTCCCCTTGGTTTGTGGGAGATTCAACGGCAAAAAGATCTCCGCTCGAGAGCGGAATCTGGCGGGTATGTGCTGATCAACGATGGGGCGTCATTGGCGCCGCAGACCAACACACGTATGGTTATGATTAAAGCTCAGGCTCCCTGGCCATTACCACCGAAACCACCAATTAGTCCACCTGTTAGTGTGCCAGTTAGTGCTCCAGTTTTTTCCTCGGCGAGCGTTTTGGGAATTGCCTATGCCCAAGGGAGCCTTTCTTGTTCTATCTGGTCAAATGCCGTCGACCCATCTGGGAAAGATGGGTGTTCGGCAGGGCAGTACTGTGTGCAGCATGGGGTGAGTGTTGACGGTAGTCCGACGTGGCCGGTGCAGCAGCGGTGGCCGTGGGGGTGGAATAATTCGAATCAAGAAACCTTCCGTGGATACAACTATGGAAGCGGCAGCGATTCCTTCCAGGTTGAGGTTGTCGAAAACAACGGCAATGGGCCAAAGAGTGCAAAGTGCTC
This sequence comes from bacterium, assembly GCA_030695785.1. Classification (GTDB taxonomy): domain Bacteria; phylum Patescibacteriota; class Microgenomatia; order JAUYPR01; family JAUYPR01; genus JAUYPR01. The sequence goes on along the minus strand of JAUYPR010000029.1, from coordinate 12,741 downwards.
AACGTCTATTAGTGTGCCCGCTCCAAGCTATCAGACGCCAAGCACACAGGATACTTATCAAACACCGTCTACAACGCCAGCGAGCGGTGGGAGTAGTGGTACGTGTACCATTTCATCTGATTTAGTTGACTCAAACAGCCGTGCAGAGTGTAAAGGAAAGGCATTTTGCGTGCGGTATTGGTTGGATCCGAAGGGGCTGGAAAATACAGATGACTATTACGTCCAGTGGAGTTTTGGGAATGGGGTTGATTTCAATGGATTGTCCGATGCCAAACCCGGGAATACCTATCGGCCTTACAATTCACAATGCACTGGTTCGTATGTCGTCCGGGCGACGGTGCACGAGCGAGCAGGCTCCAACCGCCAAGTGCGCGAGTGCACGAAAGGAGACGTGAACCTTTGTAAAGCATCCACCCAGCCAGGAACAGCGTCACCGACACCGTACGCAACACCGGCATATTCGACCCCCGCATATGAGACGCCATCCGGCCCGACGCCAACGGCAGTTCCTACCCCAGCACCAACGCCAGCCCCAACACCAACGCCGACTCCGCCTGGCCCGCCGCGGTTTGTGAAAGACTTCCGTATTGCGAATTCCGCTGAAGAGCTTCTCACGGCGAATTGGTCATCTGTCACGGGTGACCCGATGGTCTTTTCTTATGAGCTACCACCTGGGTTGGGAGAAAAAATCATTGCTGTCCAGTTTCGAGATACGCAGGATCAAGCTTCACAGATCTATTCTTCTTCAATAACGGTAACGAACTTTGAAGGGAGAAAAAGCGTTGTGTTGCAATCCCGCACACCTGGGTTACCGGATGCAAGAGCCGAAGTTCTCATTATCGCTAGATTTGTCGGTCAAGCAATTGCCCTGACTTCCATTGAAGCATCATTTGCTGGATCTGTTCAAGGACTGTTGCCCAACGAAGATTATTTCCTGATGTGGTGTGATAGAGTTGGTATTTTTGAAAGTGGATGTTCTGGATTGCAGGGGACTATTCACACAGATCCGAATGGGCGCGCTGATTTTGGTGGGCAGAGGTTTTTTTACTCGGTAATCAACGAGACGGTCAATAGATCGTTGGGTGTATTGGCTCTTTATCAATGGAAATTGGTGACTGAAGAAAGTCTTTGTAATCGAAATGCTGGAACTCAAACGTTACCGTGTCTTTCGGGCGACGTGTCACTTCTGGACATCTTTCTACCAGCTACGGCTCCGCCAGTGACGACGCCGCCATATACAACACCGACAGGGAGTACGCCTTCTGCATATCCAACACCGTCCTACTCGACACCAACATCAATCTACCAGACCCCATCCGGAACCGTGCCTGTTTCGCCTTCTCGCGTGCGGGGGGACGTGAATGGAGATGGGGTAGTGAATGTACTTGACTACAGTGCCTTACTTGCATCATGGAATGCATCCACCCTGCAAGCAGGGTCAGATGCTGACTTGAATGGAGACGGGAAAGTGAATACCATTGATCTTGCGATCTTATTGTCGGTTCTCGAGGGAGGAGGAGGATGATAATTTTCAACAAAACATGGTGGATGGCTGATCGCGTCAAAACTTTCGTGATTGGTGTGATTGCATTTGTATTAGCAGTCGAGCTGGGAACAGGCTTGTGGATGTTATTTGGTCCGTCAGCTCCAAGAATCGTTCAAACTCCAACAACGACTTCTGGTGCATCCAGCGCAAGCTTGCTCTTGACGCCATCACAGGTAGCGGTGCGGCGAGGTGAAGAGGTATCCCTCGATATTCTTCTCGACGCCCCTGGTCAGAAGATTGGAGGGGTTGATGCTGTGTTGAAGTACGACCCGGCTGTCCTGACATTTGTCCCGGCCGCTCCGCCGGTTGCGACCGATTCCGCACAAACGACCTTTGACGTCTACCCGCAGAATGCGGTCAGTGTGGCCGACGGCACCGTGACGTTTTCAGGAATTACCCAGGGAGGAGTTACGGTTGGCCCATCATCTCGGATTGGAAAGGTGATGTTCCGTGTCAATGCGAATGCACCCAAAGTGAACGAAACCGCGGTTTGGTTTGTGTTTGGGGAAGGGCGCAGTGACGATAGTAACATCCTGGATGCGTCAAGCGGCAATGACATTCTCTCTTCAGTGGGCAATGCGATTATTCAACTGAAATAAATCCCGAAGTGACTCGATAGAGGCGGAGCCAATAGCCGCGATTGAACTGCGGCGTTGTCGGCTTTTTCTCTTCAAAAAGAAGCGTCAGGCGCGGGTCGTCAAGCGGCATCGCGAGGTCATTGTGTTCTGCGAGAAACACGGTTTTTCCCAAAGATTTTTCTTTGTGTTGGTCAAGAATGTATGGGTAATACGACCGCTTGCGTTCTTCCTCTTGCCCCTCGGGAATCATATTCAGCACACGCTCAAACCGCTGAACGTCGATATTGGGTCGATCGGAAAGATACACGGACAGCGTCTGCCACAAATGCCCGGAAATCCCCTCCGCAAGCACAAGCGTCGGATTATCAGAAGCATCGGTGCGGATGCGCTTGACGACCTCATCAATTCCATACCCCGACCCAGTGGTTGCCCAGGTTTTATCGCGATAGTAATAATGGTCGTTGATCGGGTCAAACAAAATAATGACATTCTGCCGGATCATGGGAAGAGCAAGAAGGATGAGAAGGATGAAAGTAACGGCGGACGAGACCAATGCGTTTTTCTTCCAAATCATTTTCGGCAGATACACGATGGTTGCCGCGATCATCAAAAGCAGCGGCAGGGTAGAAAAGGTGACATATTTTGAGCCAAACGTTTGCGCAAGCAGGAGAATGAGTCCGATCGAAACGGCAAACACAGCCCCAAGAAAGCGGAGCCGCGTTTGTTGTTTGAGGCACAAAAGTCCGACGATGGCCGGGAGGATCAGGAAAAACGGGAGATCATAATACATCCAGAATATAGCAAAAACGTCCGAGAGATTGGGCATGAGCACAACCCAAGGTTGAGTCAGGAGGTCCTGCGTGGAGGTGACGAATTCCCGCACGCGCGTATCGGCGAAATTCGACGAGGGAGAAAGCTTCAAAAACAAGATGAAAAGATACCCAATGCCCAAACTTGCGGCAAGGAGCATGGCGATCCATTTCGGGTGGCGGGCATCGTTGTCAGCATTGCGCATTCGCCAGCCGGTCCATTTCGCAAGGAGAAGTATGGTTGGGATCACGGCAAAAAAAAGTTTCCCGGTTGGTTTTGCCCAGACCGAAAGCCCGAGGAACACTCCGGAGAAAACCGCCCAGCGCCACTGGGGCGAAAGGCCGAGTTTTGCCGCAAAGAAAAGGCTCCAAATAAACATTGTGCCCAAAAGCGAATCCATGACTGCGGTGCGGTCAGACAGAACGTGAATCGGCGACAGGGCGACGAGCAAAAAAGCGAGGAGCCCGACTGTCGGGGTGAAGAGCCGTTTCCCAAGAAAAAAGACACCCAGACCAGTTCCGAGTCCAGCGAGGACCGAGACGATGCGGCCGGCAAGCAGGGGGTCGAAGATCAGTCGCATGAGAAGGGAGACAATCCACATGTACAAAAACCCAGTCGGGCCAAAAAATTCCCGCATCGGCATATCCCAGTTTTCAAAAAAATTCTGTCTGATCAGCACGGCCGAATGGAGATACCCGCCCTCGTCAGTGAAGATCGGGACGTTCATCAGGTTCGTCAGCCGGACGGCCAGAGTCAGTATTGACAGGAGGAGAAGAAGGACACTCCAATGAGGAAAAAAGCGCATAGAAACAGTATACATCGTGCGGTTCACTCATCAGATGGTATGATGCTCGGGAATGAGCAGGCGACGCCCTTTCACCGTCCTCGGACTCACTGGCTTGTCAGTTGCCCAACACGATAATAGTGCGGCAATCGTCCGCGATGGTCGAATCCTTTTTGCTTCATCCGAAGAGCGGTTTTCGCGCGTGAAACATGATGCGTCATTTCCAATTCGAACAATCGAGGCCGGCCTCAAGTATTGCCGGCTGCGTTGGTCAGATATCGACGCTGTGGCAGTTGGATTTCCGCCGTACAACCTCGCGTCATTGGTCAATCAGTACCCATTGGAATTGGCTCGAATGGGTTTACGCATTGCGTGCCGCAATCCGTTGGTTTTGCTCCGCGGCCTTTTGACCATTTCGGCTGCGGCTTTTTCAGAGTCAGCCAGTCAAACAAAAGCATCGGCAGTTATCCTCAAACGAATCGGAAAAAAGAAGATCATGATGGTCGACCACCATTTGGCGCACGCGGCGTCGGCGTATTTCACCACTGGAAAGGAGCGCGCGATTGCGATCGTCCTCGACGGCTACGGTGCAACAAAGGATGGTCGTTTACTCTCAGGCGGAGTCTATCTTTGTGAAGATGGTCGGATCGACCTGCTTGAAGAAATTCCCGTTGAAGCGTCTTTGGGCATTTCGTATACCGCGGTGACGAATGTCTTGGGGTTTACGCCGAAAGATGGGGAAGGGAAGACGATGGGGTTTGCGGCGTATGGGAGACGGCGGAGAGCATTGTTGGAAAGAGTGCGTGTCCATGGTTGGCTTGATGGGTTGTTGGCGGGGCGGATGGAATGGCAAGATGTGTTTTTGGCGACAGATTTAGGGTATCGATTGAAGGGCTTGAAAGAGTCTGCGGGAAGTCGTCCGGAAGATTTGGCCTTTGCCATGCAATCTGTGTTGGAGGAGGAAGGGTTGAAGTTTGTCCGGTCCATCCATGCGCGGTATGGCCGGACACGTGGCATTAACGACTACGTCGCGGCAGGCGGGATTTTTTTGAATGTGAAATTGAATAAGAAAATCCGGGAGTTGCCCTTTGTCCACTCGTTTTTTATTCATCCGAATCCGGGGGACGGCGGAACGGCGCTGGGCGCAGCGTTCATCGCAAGCACACCCCACTCGGTGCCACCCGCTTTTCTGGAGACCATTGCGCTTGGCGTCGGGTATACAAACCGGGAGATTCTCAAGACGCTCCGTTCTTTTCAAGGAAAAGCCATTTGGAGTTGTCCGAAGAACATTGCGGACGTGACCGCCGACCTTCTTGTCCAAGGTAATGTCATTGGTTGGTTTCAGGGGCGGGCGGAATGGGGGCCGCGGGCATTGGGGCAACGATCGGTTTTGGCTGATCCGCGCAACCGCAAGACGAAAGAACGGATAAATAATGTCCTCAAGAGCCGCGACTGGTTTATGCCATTTGCACCAGCAGTCTTAGAAGAATATGCGCCCGATCTTTTTGTTGATGGCGAGCGCTCTCCATTCATGACGCAGACATATGCAGTCCGTCCGAAATGGAAAAGAAAACTTGCTGCAGCGATTCACATTGATGGAACAGCGCGTCCGCAAACCGTTCGACGAAAAGACAATCCCGCCTACTATGACGTCATTCGCGCTTTTTTAAAACAAACCGGCGTGCCGGCGATTCTGAATACCTCTTTCAACCGTCACGGCCTCCCGATCGTGAATTCTCCCAAAGACGCAATTGAACATTTATTGTGGGGGTGTGTGGATGTGTTGATGATTGGACCCTACCTTGTCCGGCGGAGGACGTGAATCGTGGGGGAGATGGTTGCGATCGGTTGATACGAACGGTTCAGTTCTTCTTCAAATATCGGTAAAAACGCCGAAGCAGTTTTCTTTTTTTCCGCGAAAGCTTCGCTGTAAATTGCAGGGTCGTTTTGGCTGATGTCAAAGTACGTCGGCGAGTAGACAATGTGTTGAGGACGATTTGTATTCAATTCTTCCGTCATCTTTCGGTCCCAATCCAATGCGCCCGCGAGTTCGGAGAAAAAGAGATATTTCGTCGCAGGGATTCGTTGGCTGTCAAAATAATACCGCGGCTCCCCACAGCAGATGACGATTTTTTCATTTGGGTCCATCAATCGCTGGATTTCCCCCACAACCTGGGTATACGTTGATGTTTGCGGGGAACCTTTTTGCAGGAATGTCATTGCACGGGGGAGTTGGGGGAGAAGGGTGAGGAAAAGAATGAATAGAACTACGGCCGCGGGTCCTGTCGCTGCGCCACCCGCGGTTAGCGTTTTCTTCAAGAGAAACCCTGTCGCCAAAAGTGCCAGGAATGGAGTTGCCAAAGAAGCATGCTGAAGGGTTAGTTGTGGGTAAGAAAATGTCATTGCCGCGATTGCAGACAATATCAAAATGAGCATTGAAAATTTCCTCCCCTGTTGCTTCACCATCATGATGGTGGCAGGAATGAGAATGAGGACAAAACTGAGCTGTAATAACGTCGACACTTTTGGTGGCGCGATATAGAGACCGAAATACGCTTGGTTGTAAGTTTGGAGGATGCGTGCTTCGACGACGGCTTGTTGGATCATCGTGGTGAAACTGTCATTGACGGCAAAAAACGTCAGGTAAAGAAGAATAGGAATACATACTGCGGCAAGAAATACCACGATGCCGAGTCTGTTTCGGCTCCTTAGGATGACAAGCAGGAGAATCGGTAAAAAAACAATCGCGGTTTGCTTGAAAAGCAGAGCCGTGCCAAACGCCAGCCCGGATGCACCAGATTGCAAGAGCTGCTCTTGCAATCTGGGATGGAGGAGAAGGAGGATCGAAAGTGGCGCCAAAAACACGATGGGGTCGTGGAACCAGGCGGTATTTTTCGCCCACATGACATACCACGCTGTAAAAATCAACGGGGCAAGGATTGCCGCGCGGCGGTCCGCAAACATCCAGCGAGCAGCCCAGGCAAGCAGACCCGCGGTCAAAATTGGAAAAAGAAGAAACACCATGCGGCTCGCCAAAAGCGCATCTTTCGTCAAGAACGTTAATCCGGCGATCAAGAGCGGCAGACCTTGGGTGTGTTGGTCCACAAAATCCCGGTGCGGGATCCACTTGTGTTCCGCAATCAGCCACCCATAGGTTAACGGCTCCCCAATGACAAAAGGAAAAAGAAGGTTGGAGGCAAGAAGGAGGAACATACAGAGGAGAAGAACTAGTTTTTTTTCGGATTTAGGATTTAGGATTTCGGATTTCACTTTAAGGGTAGTGTATCATCAACCTTGCGATGCGCGTGCTTCTTTTTTCACCGGTGTCACTTGAACACAATGGTGGTGCGGAATTATACCTTTTGCATTTCTCGGAATTTCTCAAAGAGCATGGGCATGAGATGAAATTATTGACCGGACTGCCGTTCTGGCGAATCGTGCGCTGGTCGGTTCTGACCCCAGATACCCGCCGTCAACTCGAGAAAGCTTTCCTTTGGGCTGACATCGTGTACTGTTCCTATGGATTTGCCGGGGTTGATTGGGCACTGACAAGTCTTGGGAGGAAATATCGGACGCCGGTTTTCGCCGGTCATCACGCGCCCATCCTGCACCACGATGCATTGCATAATCTTTGGATGCAAACCGGAGGGCGGATACTCCTCGGAAGGTTTGCCGGCCACCATGTGCTGAATCGGGACCATGAAAAACTGTTGCAGGGGTGGGGAGTGAAACATGTGTGTTTCGTTCCGTGTGGGATTGACCGGACAATGTTTACTCCAAAAGGAAAAGGGTCACACACACCGATCAGATTCTTGTTCGTCGGCCGGCCCGGTCGTCAAAAAGGCGGAGACGTGTTGCTGGAAGCAATCAATCAGTTGTCTGAAATCGATCGTCGGCGGTGTGCATTCCGCACCATCGGCCTGGATCAGTCGCGGAATTTTCCCAAGGTGTCCAGGATCGATCACCTCGGGGGTGTCCCCCATAAGGATATTCCACGGCACATGCAGTGGGCGGATATTGTTGTTGTTCCATCCAGGGAAGAAACATCACCGGCTGTGGTGTTGGAGGCGTTGGCGTCGGGTCGGCCGGTTTTGGGGTCGGATATTCTCGCGATCCGGACGTTTGTCAATCCGGATAAGAATGGATGGTTGGTCAAACCCGGATCGGTAGCCACATTGTCCGAAGGAATCAGTCGGACTGTTCGGCTTTTTGGAAGAAGGCCGAAGGTCCTGAGCACTTCGACTTCGCTCAGTGCCGAAGGACCGCAGGCTTGGTCGGAAATGAGTCAAGAGGCGCGCCGGTCGACAGCGGCGTTTGAAGAACAAGCGTTGTTCAAAAATCTTTTGAGGTTCTGCATGGAGCGTTTCTCATGACGATTCCGTTTTTCCAAACCCGCTTGAGTCGTTGGTCTGCTGCATTCATTGTGGGGTCATTCGTCTTCAATGTGTTCAACTACCTCTTTACCGTGGTCATGGGGAGTTTGATGTCAGTTGCATCTTTTGGCGCGTTGAATGCCACCTGGGCAGTATTTCTGCTTCTTTCCTCCATGCCAACCGGGACGATCGGAACGCTCAGCACGCGTATCACGAGCCGATTGTTTGGAAAACGGCAGAAGGGAGGAATTGCGCGGCTGTTGACGAGTTGGTACCGGTGGATTCTCTTCGGATCTGTTGTGTTGGCAGTGGGACTTATTGGCATCAGTATGCTCTTTGATTTGCCCCGGCGGCCGGCGGCAACGTTTTTGGCTATTGCACTCCCTCTGGCTCTTTTGAGTTCGCTCACCAACGCCGTTGTTCAGGGAACGCAGAGGTTTTCTTGGAATGTGGCGGGTATGGTTGGCCAGCCCTTCCTTAAGTTGGTCGCGTCAGTTGTCTTGGTTCTCTTGGGGTTCGGTTTAGGCGGCGTATATGTGGGCATTTTGTGTTCATTTTTGGTCGCACATGTCGTGACATTATTTGCTCTGCGGGATTTTTTCCAACGTCAGCATGATCATGAAACGCCGGAAGATAAAACCTGGCAGGATGTGCTGCCGGTCGTGAGTGCGACGTTAGGGCTCACGATGCTTGGGACGATTGACATGATTGCGGTCAAACAGCTTTTTTCTCCGCAAGACGTGGGGATGTACGCGGCGGCCATCACGGTGTCGCGGGTGGTGTTTTATGTGTCGACGCCGATTGTGTCAGTGTTGTTTCCTCTTTTGGCGGCACGGCACGCGGCAAAGGGAAGATACCTGCATTTATTCCGGCAAGGCGCCATCGTCGTGGTGGGAAGTGCTGTTGCGATCGCGCTATTTCAGGCTCTTTTTCCAACGCAGTGGATGGTTGCAGTCTTTCTTTTCAGTCCGAAATACCTGGCCGCCGCACCGCTGTTGCCGCTTTTGGCTGTTCAAATGGTGATTGGCGCGTTTATTCATTTGTTCGTGCATTTTTTCCTGGCGACGCGATTGTCGAACACGATGGTCCTGTTTCCGGTTGGTGCAACGATCCCGTTTGTGTTCTACCTTCTGGTTCATCCAAACCTGGAGGCGATTGTGCTGGCGTCCATCGTTGGGCATGCGGTGGTGTTACTTGGGTTCGTTGTTGCGTTTGTTCGGGTTGAATGGAAGGCGGTTCGGAGGAAATGTGCCGCATTGATCAAATGAGAAAACTGATTCAGTCAACGCTCAGGAAGTTTGGGTATACGATCGTTTCTGCTCCAAAGGAGATGAGCGATATTCCTCCAGATATGGATCGCGCGTTTCAACGAATCTTCCGGCAATGCAAACCATATACCATGACATCTATTGAACGAATGTATGCACTGTACAAAGCGGTGGAATACATTGTCCGTGCAGATGTACCCGGATCTCTTGTGGAGTGTGGGGTATGGAAAGGCGGGAGTGTGATGATGATGGCATCTACCCTGAAAAGGATGCAAGAGACAAAGCGGATGATCTATCTCTACGATACGTTTGCTGGCATGACAAAGCCTACACGGATTGATCGAAGTATATATTCTTCTCAACCAGCCATCCAGGTGTGGCGAAAAACGCAGGAACGCATACACAATGCGTGGAATTTCGTCTCCCTCCCTGAAGTGAAACAGCATGTGTTTTTAACAGGATATCCGAAGCGGAAATTTGTGTTTGTGCAAGGTAAGGTTGAAGAGACAATTCCGGCAACGATTCCATCCCGCATTGCCCTCCTCCGGCTGGACACCGACTGGTTTACATCGACCTACCATGAACTGACCCACCTCTTTCCGCGTCTCTCGCGGGGCGGTATTTTGATCATTGATGATTATGGAGACTATGTTGGTGCACGACGGGCAACCGACCGATACTTTCGCGAGCAGAAAATATTCATGCTTTTGCAACGCATTGATGCGGGTGGCCGATTAGGGGTGAAATGAGAAAACGAATAATCATTTCCCCTGCGCATTTTACCTTGGGAGAGGGAAGCGGGAGTGAATCGGCGACTGCGGTGAAGATTATCCGCGATTTGGCGACGGTGTTTGATCTGGATGTTGTGACTGGGAATCTTCAAGGTCCCTCGCCGTTTTCGTCCAACGTTGTTGTGCATGAGTTGTATCCCGGACCGGTGCCGAGGTGGACGCATAGACGGCGGCTGCAGTTTTTGTGGGATAGTGCTCAATTGGCGACAAAAATTACTCAAGAGAAACATATTGACGTGCTGTTTCATCTTTTTCCATTCGATCATCACCATGGAAGTTTTTTGCCGTTTCTGCTTCCAAAGATTCCACTGGTTATTGGTCCGTTGACATTGCCGATTGATCTTCTCAAGTTTCCGGATGAAGCCTCGCCAGAGGCGGGCGCGGCAGGGGGGATAGGAAAAGTGCTTCTTGCCCGTGCTCTTCTTCCCATCACTGGTCTTTTGTCTAGCGCGACTATTCGCCACGCCCGCATGATCGTGTGTGAAAGTGAAGCAGCAAAAGAGTATTGGTCGGGAATTGGGGAGAAAAATAATCGGTTCACTATTATGTATAACGCCCACGAGCCACAGTTTGCATCAGCCAAAAGAGGTGCCCAGATCGCCAAGTCTGACTTGGCATCCTGGGGGAAAAAACGGCCAGGAGTCATGCTCATCACGGTCGGAAATCTGTTTCGTCGGAAAGGAATTGACCGGTGTATTGAGGTCGTGCGGCAACTGGCGCCTCGGTTCCCATTTCCCATCCGCCTTCTGATTGTGGGTGATGGTCCTGCCCGCCAGTCGCTTGAAGAAGAAGCAAGGCATGGTTCGACTATCGCTCACCATGACCTGAGTACAATCGAAGGTCAAGGTCGGCTCTCGATCAACTTTCTCGGCCGCGTGCCGAAAGAGAAGATGCCAGCTCTTTATGCCCAGGCTGATATTGCCCTTGTCCTTCCGCGGGCAGAAGCGTTTGCGAATACTGCGGTTGAAGCAATGGCGACGGGTTTACCGGTCGTGGCGACTGATGTAGGCGCGATGGCTGAAATTATTGACCACGGCAAAACCGGCTTTCTCGTGCCAAACGACAATTTCCGTCTTATGGTCGATCAAACGGCGGAATTGGTCGGGGATATGAAGTTGCGGAAAAAAATGGGAGCCGCGGCCGCGGCATCGGTCAGAAAGAAGTTTGAGGCGGGGAGGATACGGAGGGCGTGGCTTCAGATTTTTCAAAATGTCTAATGTCGAATTGACCTAATTTCTAAGGAAACAGAGACCCCAAGCCCCAATTTCCAAGTTTAGAAATTAGAAATTAGAAATTGGTCATTCTCCTCAGGCTTTTGGCAATGTGAAGAAGAAGGTACTTCCTTTTCCTTCCTGTGACTCTGCCCATATTTTGCCGCCGGAAAGCTCGACGATTTTTTTACAGATATACAGCCCCAACCCGGTCCCGGGAATTTGGCTCGAGCCGACACCGGCATTCGATAACCTCCCGAATTTCGTGAACAACGTGTCCATTTCGTTTTCCTTCATCCCAATCCCTGCATCAGCAACAGAAGTTTGAATCATTTTGTCCTTGTCCGTCATAAACGCCACCACGATCGTCCCGCCATTTGGCGAGTACTTGATGGCGTTGCTGACAAGATTCACGAAAACCTGGTGAATTTTCGCTCGGTCGGCGCATGCGATATACGCTTTGTCTGCTTGAATCGTCAGCGTTGCTTTCCCGCTCGATAGTTTTGGCGCAAGTTCTTCTTTTACCTCAAGCACCAGTTTTGGGAGATAGATTTTTTCCGGCTTGAGGAGAATGCGGCCGCCTTCGATGCGGGAAACGTCGAGCATGTCATTTACCAAGGCCAAGAGCCGGTCGGTGGCGTGTGCTGCATGCTCAAGATAGCCTATTCGCTCTTTAGGGGTCGGATGTTTTTTTTGAAGCATCCATAAATATCCTTTGACGGCCGAAAGTGGAGTCGCGAGATCATGCGAGGCCATAGAGACGAATTCGTCTTTGAGCTTGTCCAGTTCCCGGAGTCTTGAATTGGCTTTAGTGAGGTTCTCGGTTGCCTTTCTTACTTCTTCCTGAAGAGTGATATTGAATCGGCGGATGCGTTCAACGCCCTCTGCGTTTTCCAATGCCACGGCAAATTCGGGGGCGAGAATGGCGAAAATGTCCAGGTCTTGGCTGTAGTAGATGTCGCCCGAAGATTTTGGCCCGAGCATCAGGAGTCCAACTGTCTGGTCCTTTGTGTGCAAAGGAAGCACGATTGACACATTCAGCCGCCGCAAAAGCGCCTTGCGTTTTCCTTCCGGAAGTTCTTCAAACATGATCGGTTTCTCCCGGCCGTTGAAAAGGTCAAGCTCGCCTTTTGTGAGTATTGGTGGAGGCGTATTGCGGACAGTTTTGTCGACGATCCGTCCGTTTTTCACGAATACGAGTGCGGCTGATGAAACCTTCATTTGAGTACAAAGAATACTCATCACACGCTCGGCAAGTTTTCCTTTGTGGATCACCGCGGCCATCGTGGTCGAAAGGCGGTGCAGCAGTTCACCTTTATCATAATGGTCTTTGGAGAAAAAACGGAGCGAACCGAGATATTTTTTCAAAAGGAATAGTTG
>JAUYPR010000058.1 GCA_030695785.1 bacterium | reverse complement strand
ATGAAAGGAACCATTGATGAGATTCCAGCTCATCACTCCTGAAAAAGTCGCGGTTGGCGAAGAGGTCGAGTCTGTCTCTTTCATGACGGACGGAGGTGAAATCACCGTCCTTCCCCATCACACGCCGTTGTTTACCACTGTTCACCCAGGCGAACTCAAGATCATGGTCGGGTCACGACCGCAGTATCTTGCTTCTGGGTCTGGGGTCGCCCACATTACGGGTGAAGCGGTGGTCATCTTAACCGACCTTGCGGAACGGCCAGAGGATATTCACGAAGCTGCCGAAGAGCAGGCACGGGCACGCGCTTTATCGGCCATTGCAGAAAAACGCGGTGTGGAAGAAATTGCTGTCATTCAAGCGCAATTGGAGAAAACCATGGTCAAACTCCGCGTCCGCCGCCGCCGTATATAACACGCTTGAAGCATTTCATCTCATCTTCAAAAATTCACTGATGAGAGGAAATCCTTGTTTTGGATAAAATCCATCGAACGAGAAAATTGCATCTGCGTTGTGTCTCTTTGCGACGGCAAGAACGATGCAGTCGAATAGTGTATGTTTTTTACTCATGCGTGGATGCATGGACTGTAATGCTGAGGCGAACAGTTCTTTATCTATAGTCTCTACGGGAACAGCTGCGTCAACAAATAAACCAGCAGTCTCTATTGCCATCGCTGGACTATTCAGTACTCGCTGGATGAATGTTGTCGCTTCGACAATCGCAGTAACAGGATAGATAACGTGCGCATTGAGCCGCACAAGATCTTTTGCAATGTCCATAGACCGCACGTGGTGGGCATCCCCGGGATAGGCTTGGGCAATGATTGCGTCGGCATCAACGACAATTTTAAGTGGGTTAGTTGTCATTCTTAGACCAATCCCGATCCCACAGAAGACGGTCCACTGATGCAGAGGCATCTCGAGGACCCTTCAATTGATACCGATCTCCCAGTGCCGCTATTTTCAGTAAAATTTCTCCAGAGTCATTTTGTTGGAGATGCATTGTTTGGAGTCCGTATTGAAGGGCACGCCGAATGACCTCAGCCCGGCTTTGTTTTTCTCGCCGCGCTGTTCGCTTAATATCCTCATGAAGATCGGAGGGAATATAGAGATACGTCTTTAACATATTCATATTATAACATGTTGTACGATATGTTGTCAAGATTCATCTTTATGCTTTATCCCTGCCGTTTCTTCTCCATCCCATAAAACCGGATGCGGTCGCCGCGGAAGATAAGGCTCATGCGGCCGGTTGGGCCGTTCCTGTGTTTGGCAATATCCAGCGTGATTTGCTCAGGCGCATTTTCAGGGTCTTCTTTATATAAAAACAAAACCACGTCGGCATCTTGCTCAATCGAACCGGACTCCCGCAAATCCGCAAGTTGTGGCTGGGGGTTCCCCCGCGATTCCACCGCTCGAGATAATTGTGAGAGCGCAAGCACGGGAATTTTGAGCTCGCGGGCCAAATTCTTGAGCCCCATGGAGATTTCCGACACTTCCTGTACACGGTTTTCAAGATTTCGCCCGTGAATAAGCTGGAGGTAATCCACAATCAGTAATTTCAGCCCTTTTTCAATCTGCAGCCGCCGCGCTTTGGTCCGCATTTCAATAAGACTGATGCCTGGCGTATCGTCAATGTACAAAGGCACTTCGGCAAGTTCTCCCATTGCGCGCGAAATCCGGTCATAATCGTCTTCCTCCAAATTCCCTGTTTTCCATCGCCATGCGTCAATATCCGCCTCATTCACCACGAGCCTATCCGTCAGCTCTTCCTGCGACATTTCCAGAGAAAATATCCCCACCGGCACTTTCTCGTGCGTCGCAACATGATGGGCAATATTGACTGCCAGACTTGTTTTCCCAATCGCGGGGCGTGCGGCCAAAATAATCAAATTTGAGTCCTGCAATCCCGCAAGTTTCTCATCCAAATCGCGATATCCTGTTTTCACTCCGCGCAATTGTCCTTTATGCTTCATCAGCTCATCCATCTTTTCAAAACTGATGTCTAACAACGCTTTTAACGACGTGAAGTCGCGGCTGATGTATTCATTGGAAATATCAAAAATGGCACGTTCCGCGGTGTCAAGAATCGCCCGGGTTTCTTCCGTATCCTCAAATGAAATTTTGGCAATTTTAGACGATGCGGCAATGAGAGCACGCCGTGTCGCCCGCTCACGGACAATCTCTGCGTAATGTTCGACATTGGCCGCAGTAGGCACCTTTTCCGCAAGCTCGGCAAGGTACACTGCTCCACCCACCCGGGCATAAACCTTGCGGTGTTTGAGTTCGGCCGTGAGGGTCACGATATCAATCGGCTCGCGCTTTTCAAAGAGGACCAGCATGCCGGTAAAAATATCTTCGTGCCGGGGGTTATAAAAATGATGCGGCCGCAAAACTTCCGCGGCGCGAATGATAGCGTCTTTGTCTAAGAGTACCGCACCCAAAACTGATTGCTCTGCGTCAAGGTCTTGGGGTGGCACGCGTTGTTCATCCACGTCCCTCAACCTCCATAAGCAGGACCGTTTGATCTTCAGGAAACGTGTCCAATTGAATGGTGAATTTATCAGGAACCTTCACGGACGCTTTTCCCGCAAGCCTCGTAAAATCATCCACGGGTGCAAGGTCATAGGCGAGGTGTGCAAGTTTGTAATGCATAGGAATAATGAGGCGCGGCTCCAGCATGTCAATCACCTTGACCGCCTCACCCGCATCGATTGTATATGTTCCGCCCACTGGAACCATAAGGACATCCACACGTCCGATGCGTTCTTTCGTTTCTTCATCAATCAAATGCCCAAGGTCACCCAGATGCACCAGTGAAATGCCGTCGAGCGTCAGATTATAGACGACATTCTTCCCGCGCTTGGCTCCCTTTTCGTCATCATGATACGTCGCGACCCCAACCACATCCACGCCGTTCACTTCATACTCGCCCGGGGCTTGGATGACAAACGGGCTCTCTTTCACTCCTGCAATATTATTATGGTCGGGGTGTTGGTGCGTCACCAGGAGAATGTCCGCAGACATTTTTGGGAGCATGAGACCCGTCGCTTTTGGGTCAAACGGGTCAATAATCACCGTCGCCTTTTTCCCCTTCACGCGAAAACAGCTTTGCCCATACCACGTGATGTCCATAGGCCAATCCTACCACCTGTTTCTTTCCTTGACAAGGGTAGTGCCCTTTGTTACACTGCCGACTTGGTATGGGATCTAAACTTTTCTGGAGTCTTTTATTTGGGCTGGTCATCGTGGTGCTCTTGGCGGCAACCTTGTATGTTCGGAGCATTGCTCCTGGCAGCCGACTCCCCCGTCCATCTCCGGCCACAACACAAGCGCCCAGCGAGGCAACCCAACCCCTCACATTGACACTCACATCCCCACAGGAAGAAACAGTCCTGACCACACCGCGCGTCCGGGTTGCGGGAACCACTGGGAAAAAAGCAATCGTTGCAATTGCAGGAGGCACGACGAGCGCCATTATTGACGCAGACGAGGCAGGAAGTTTCGCGACGGAAGTTCAACTGGAAAATGGCGTGCAAACACTCACCATCACTGCATTTCATCCCGACACCGGCGAGGAAATTGAACTCCAAATTAACGTCATCGTGGAAAGTGCGGAGGATGCGGTGACACAATCCATCAGCCTGGCGCAGGGAGAAGACGCACAGGCAATGGAAGAACTCCGCGCAAAACTTGCCACACGCACGGCACAAGTGGCAGACGCTCTTCCTCAACGCACCCGCGCGTTTGTGGGACTCATTCAATCCATTGACCAAGGCACGCTTATGGTGATCACAAAAAGCGGAAGCAAAACCGTCACATTGGATCCACAAACAACCATTGTTGAAAAAGGCATCAGTGGAAATAGGTCGTCGCTGAATGAAGGCATGCGCATCGCGGCAATCGGAGAAATACTTGACGGGAAAAGTTTGAAGGCAAAAAAAATCATCATCCCGCAAAGCGCTATTGTTACACGATCAATCATTGGAGATATCACCGACTCGAACGGGAAATTGACCGTGCGGCAACTCCGGAAAGACGAGCCCGTCTTTCTCCTTGTTGACGCCAATACGTCGATCTCGCTCCGCGGTGGAGCGGCAGCAACATCATCCGTGCTGAAGACGGGTAGCCGGGTGGTTGCTGTTGGTACTCCGGAAACACCAGCAACCATCAAAACGATTCGGATTGTCGTCGTCACCACACCTGCCCGAGACCAGCAGCCGCGCTCGACCAATTCAGCCGAAGCACAATCGATACTCGCGAAAGCAAAAGCCGGACTCGCGCAAAACCGGAGTGCATCCGAGGATTTGTTTGAGCTGGTGCATTTCAGCGCGCAGACTTGGAACGACACCAGTTTAGGGGTGCCGCAAGCAGGCGGAACGTACGCACAAGTTTTGACTCCCGGCTACAAAATCATTTTCCAGTCGCACATTTCACGCTACGAAATCCACACCGACGCAATGGGAACATCCATGGTCATCGTCGACCCCTTCACTCGGCTTGAGTAAATATCTCCATTTGTCATACAATATACTCATAATGCAAAATTCGGTTTTAGAAGTCTCTCATCTCACCAAAACATTTGGCTCTTTTGTCGCAGTTGACGACATATCCTTCTCCATCGCGGATGGAGAAATTTTGGGATTATTAGGTCCAAATGGTGCGGGAAAGACAAC
>JAUYPR010000015.1 GCA_030695785.1 bacterium | reverse complement strand
GCGATAATGTCCTGTAATTCTTTATAGCGTTGGAGAACCTTTTGCACCGAGCGTGCCGTATCGTAATGGTCAGCACCGACAATTTCCGGCGTGAGCGCGCGGGATGTTGAAGACAAAGGATCGACCGCCGGGTAAATGCCTTGCTCGGCAATGGCGCGGTCCAATACGAGCGTGGAATCCAAGTGCGCAAAGGTTGTGACTGGCGCGGGGTCGGTATAATCATCGGCCGGCACATATACGGCCTGGAAACTCGTAATGGAGCCTTTTTTGGTACTGGTAATGCGTTCTTGCAATGCCGCCATCTCTTCGGCAAGCGTGGGTTGATAACCCACCGCAGACGGGATGCGTCCCAACAACGCAGAGACCTCGGAGCCGGCTTGCGTGAAGCGGAAAATGTTATCAATAAATAACAACACATCCTGTTTTTTCTCATCGCGGAAATACTCGGCAATGGTTAATCCGATCAATGCGACGCGGAGCCGTGCGCCCGGCGGTTCATTCATTTGCCCAAACACAAGCGCAGTATTTGCGAGCACCCCGGATTCTTTCATCTCATGCCACAAATCATTTCCTTCGCGCGTCCGTTCTCCAACACCGGCGAAGACGGAAACGCCTTTGTGTACTTTCCCGATATTGCGGATGAGCTCCATAATGATGACGGTTTTGCCAACCCCTGCACCGCCGAACGCACCCACTTTCCCACCCTTGATAAATGGGGCGATCAGATCAATCACTTTAATCCCTGTTTCCAAAATCTCCGGTTCAATGGATTGCTCAATCAAGGGGGGAGATGATCGGTGAATCGGGAGCCGGGGGATATTAGGGTCCAAAGGTTTTCCGTCGACTGGCATACCCGTGACGTTCAAAATGCGGCCCAATACTTTCTCGCCAACCGGCGCCTGCATGGGGTGTCCGGTGGCTTGAACCTCAATTCCGCGTCGCAGTCCATCGGTTGACTGCATAGCGACCGTGCGTACCAGACAGTCGCCGAGGTGTTGTTGGATCTCCAGTGTGATGTGTTGTTTTGTCGTCGGATGAAGGACCAAAAGGGCTGCATGGATTCCGGGGATATGCCCTTCTTTAAAGCGAACGTCCACCACCGGCCCGATAATTTGGGCGATCCGACCACCACTGTTTGTGCTGTTTGTCTGGTTGTTGGTTTTCTGTTTCATTTTCCTCCTAAGGCGACACCAGCTGATGTGAGGTCCAAGAGTTCGTTGGTAATTGCTTCTTGCCGCACGCGGTTCAGCATGAGCGTGAGGTCAGACTCTAACCCTTTTGCGTTATCGGTGGCTTCTTTCATGGCAATCATCCGGCTGCTATGTTCACAGGCTGATGCTTCCAAAAAGATTTGGTAGATCCACATTTCGACATAATGGGGAAGGGTGGCTTCCAAAACGGCGTCTGACGTCGGCTCAAAGCCATACTGAAGATATTGGCGCCCCAAGACCGATGACACGGTGTGCGCTTCTCCAAGCTCGCCCGTCACTTCAAATGTCATGATCGGGAGGATAGTTTTGACGCGGATTTCTTGCTTCATGGTTGAAGCAAAATGCGGATAGAGAAAAAGAACCCGGTCGGTTGCATGTTTTTGAAAGCGGTTGATCATGGTTTTCGCAAGTTGTACACTTCCCTCAAACTGCGGCGGGTCATGCCGCTCGTAGTCGAGCTCAAGGTTCATCTCCAGCCTGGAAGCAAGCAATTGTCCGCGTTTGCCGATCGTGATAAGTGAAACAGGGCTTTCTGATCTTGCAGTGAGAATGTCTGGGTGGAGAAGCAGTGCGCGGGCAAGGTTTGCGTTTAAGGCTCCGCACAACCCGCGGTCAGGCGTGGTAAAAAGAAGCGTGGTGTGTTTGACCGCGCGTTTCTGCATGAGAGGATGCGCGTTTGGCTTGATCGAACGAAGAAGGTGCTGCAGCATTGTTTCCAGTGTTTGGCTGTATGGACGGGCCGCACGCGCGGCTTCTTGTGCTCGGCGCATTTTTGCCGCGGCAACCAATTCCATGGCGTGGGTCATTTGCGCCGTTTTTTTAATCGTTTTGATTCTCCTTCGAATTTCGCGCGCCTGCATCATGCTTGGTGCTCCTCAATGATGGACCCAATGGTTGACTTGAGATTTGAAACAATATCATCGGTCAGCGTTTTTTCTTTTGCAAGAGACGCAAGGGGTTTGTCTTTGTTTGTCTTGAGTGCATTCAAAAATGCGTCCGCGGCCAAAAGGACCTTTTCAACCGGAACGGTATCAAGATATCCTTGTGTTGCCGCCCAAATGATGGCAACCTGTTCTTCGACGGGGGCGAGCTCATGTTGTTTTTGCTTTAAAATCTCGGTGACGCGCCTGCCTCGGTCAAGCTGTTCCTTTGTTTCTTTCTCGAGATCCGACGCAAACTGCGCGAATGCTTCCAGCGCGCGGTATTGCGCAAGGCTTAAGCGGAGAGAACCGGCAACTTTTTTCATCGCGGGGATTTGTGCGTTCCCACCGACCCTGGACACAGAAAGTCCGACATCGATCGCCGGGCGGACACCGGCGTAAAAAAGGTCGGGGTTGAGGTAAATCTGTCCATCGGTGATGGAAATCACATTCGTTGGAATATACGCAGAAACGTCACTGGCTTGCGTTTCGATAATGGGAAGCGCGGTCATGGATCCGCCGCCGAAGTCTTTGGACAATCGCGCTGCCCGTTCGAGTAATCTCGCATGGAGGTAAAACACGTCGCCCGGATACGCTTCACGGCCCGATGGACGACGCAGGAGAATGGAAAGTTGGCGGTAGCTCCAGGCGTGTTTGGATAAATCGTCATAGACAAGAAGCACATCTTTGCCCAGCCCCATAAAATATTCACCAATCGCGGTCGCTGCATAGGGCGCGAGAAACTGCATGGAGGCAGGGTCATTTGCTGTTGCGGCAACAATGATGGTGTGGTTGAGGCTGTTGTGTTCCTCCAAAACTTGCACAAGCTGCGCAAGTTTGTTGGCCCGCTGGCCAATAGCGGTGTAGATACACACAACATCCCCGGGTTTTTGGTTCATAATGGTGTCAATCGCGATGGTGGTTTTCCCAACTCCCCGGTCGCCGATAATGAGTTCCCGTTGGCCGCGTCCAATGGGAACCAAAGCGTCAATCGCGCGGATGCCTGTTTGCAATGGAACCGAGACCGGTTGCCGCGCAATGACACCAGGTGCGACACACTCAATTGGCATATCTTTTTCTTTTTTGACCGCACCTTTGCCGTCAATGGGGCGGCCTAAAGCGTCGACCACACGGCCGATGATGCCGTTACCTGCTGGG
Organism: bacterium; assembly: GCA_030695785.1. GTDB lineage: Bacteria > Patescibacteriota > Microgenomatia > JAUYPR01 > JAUYPR01 > JAUYPR01. The sequence goes on along the minus strand of JAUYPR010000015.1, from coordinate 3,220 downwards.
ACACTCAAGACCGTTCCTGTTGTCTTGACGGTGTCGCCTTCATTGACCGGGGTTTCCTGATCGAGAAGCACCAGACCAACCTCCATCATTTCCAAGTTCATCACCAACCCTTGTGCTTTGACGTTTCCCTTGTTGTCGATCACGTCCACCACTTCAGATGCCATCGCGTCGGAAAGTCCATCTGCCCGGGCAATGCCATCGCCGACCTCAAGAATGGTGCCGACATTCATGGTCGCCCGACCAGTTTTCTCGATACCTGTCATGGCTGCTTCAATGTCTCTGAGGATTGCCGTCGAACTATCAGCCACGTGCGACCTCCTTTTGGAGTGATGCGAACTTCCCCGCGATCGACGCATCCCACACACGGTCGTTGGCTTGCAGAACAATGCCGCCGATCAATGATGTGTCTTGGTCTTCTTGAATATCTTCGGCCTTTGTCCCCAAATTCTTTTCACCAAATACGACGCATTCTTTTTTCATTGAAGCTGAAAGGGGAATGGCCGTTTTGATAGAGATAGTGGCTGCTTTTGTTTCGATCTTCAGGGTGTGTAAAAGTTGCATGATAAGTGTGTTGGTTAACCGTCGTCCAAGGACTGAGTTTTTTTCCTTCAGGAGTGTGAGGATAACGGCTGCAAGAAGCCCGAGATCAAGATGCCCTTGTTTGCGGCATTGCACAAGTATCCGTCTTATGATGGACTGTATCGCTTGTCCTTTCATGCTTCTGCCTTCAATTCTTTCACCGCACCTGAGAGGACGCGGTCTTGATCTTTGCGGGTCAAGTATTTTGCAAGGATGAGAGAGGTGAGTTGGGTAACAAGTTTCATACTGTCTTCTTTGACCACCGAAAGCAGGTGGACGCGTTCTTGGTCTATCTGGGCACGGGCATCCATGAGCATCTTTTCTGTTTGGTTTCGGGCTTGCATGAGTGTTTCCTTCCGCAATGCCGTCATGTCTTCTTGGGTGGCATGGACTATGCGGGAAGCTTCTTCGCGCGCCTGCGTCAGGATGCGCGCTTCTTCCTCTCTCATCATTTTGAACCGCGTGTCAATTTCCTCGGCCCGACGCAAACTTTCCGCAATGCGCAGTCTGCGTTCATCCAAAATACGGCCAATGGGTTTATACAAAAGCCGTTGGAGGATGAAAAACAGGATACCGGCATTGACTGCTTGCGCAAGCAACACCAGCGGTTGAATACCGAATGCCTGAAAAAGCTCCATACAGTCTCTTTTCTTAGGCTGTTCCTAAGGTGAGCATGAGCGCCACGACAAGGCTATAAATGGCGATTGCTTCGGCAAATGCCATTGCAATAAGCATTGGGCCGAAAATCTTTCCAGCAGCTTCCGGATTGCGCCCGATTGATTCCATCGCCTTCATGCCAATAAGCCCGATGGCGAGAGCCGGAAAAATTCCGCCCAACGCAATAACCGCGCCACCAGTGAATATTAATTCCATGACCCCTCCTTTCTTTTCAGTTTAGTGTGCATGTTGTTTTTCTGTCAATAGCGAGAGAAAGACCAAGGTTAACATCATAAACACGAGCGCCTGCACAAATCCAACAATAATTTCAAGTGCAAGGAACGGAAGGGGAAAGATAAACGCGCCAAGGGCGGAGATGCTGGTCAAAACGGTTTCGCCGGCAAAAATATTCCCGAACAAACGGAATGAAAGCGAGACAATTTTCGTGAATTCAGAGACAAGTTCAATCAATCCGACAAAAAGGAAAATAGGGTTGATGCTGAAGAATTTTGAAAGATAGGTTCCAAACCCAAGGAGCTTGATTGAGAGCACGTGCGTGATCACCATCGAAAGGAGCGCGAGTGCGAGCGTCATATTTAAATCACTGGTTGGTGCGCGCAAAAGCGGCAGAAATTTTTCTTCACCGTGGTCAGTGGTAAAAAATCCGATGGTGCCCACGCCGGGGAGAAGCCCGAACCAATTGGAGACGAGAATGAGGAGAAAAAAGGTGGTGACAATAGGAAAAAACAATTTCGCGCGGTCGTGTGCAAGGTCGCGGACAAGGCTGTTAATGGGTTCAAAGATCATTTCCGTCAGATTCTGTAGTCCGCTCGGCACCAAAGAAAGGGAACGGGTGGTTTTCCATGCGAAGAAGGTAAGCAGCAGGGTGATGAGAAGGGTGGTGAAGAGGGTGTTCGTGACTGGGAGTGGACCCAAGTGGAAGAGGGTTTCGGCGGCAAGTTCAATGTGCATATGTTCTAAAAAAGATCCCCTTTCGTTTACCAAGGGTTTTGAGAACTGCCTCTATTGTATCGAGGTCATCCTGAATCGTCAAGCCCCAAACAGAGTTGTGGGTGAAGGCCCATTTTTGGTAGAATAGATCGAAGGGTTACAACCTTGAGCTAAGTCGAAGGGCTATAGCACTGAGCGAACGAAGTGAGTCGAAGTGCCGAGGTGGCGGAATGGTAGACGCGTAGGTCTCAAAAACCTATGAGGTCACACTCGTGAGGGTTCGAATCCCTCCCTCGGCACAACGCTTAGCGTTGTAATTGACACGCTCAGCGTGTCACTGAGCAAGCGTTGTCATTGGAACGCTGTGCGTTCCACAAATTTCTCAATGTACTACGTTTATATACTCCACAGCGAAAAAGATGGGAGATTGTATATTGGTTCGGCTCCGGACTTGAAGAAAAGAATAGATAAACATGAAAAAGGTTATGTTTTGGCAACCAAGAACCGTCGTCCTCTAAAACTTATTTATTATGAAGCTTATCTCAGTTCTGCTGACGCAAGACATAGGGAAATATTTCTAAAAGGTGGGAAGGGTCACGCCGAACTCAAGATTCAGTTGAAAGACAGCTTTAGGAAGCTAAGGTATAAATTTGCATAACATTACTTGCGCGTCATAGCCATTTCCGAATAACCATCAGGATAAATTAACCTCTTTTTGCTATAATACCTCCATGCCAATCGGAGAACGATTTAAAGACTACGCACAAAACCCTGACCCACGGTTTGTCGAGCTTGAGAGGCTAAGGATGAATTGCGCAGCACACTCAGGGAACTACGCGTCATTAATGGCAGCTGGTTATTTCGACATTCTAAAAGAATTATTAAGCCTCTTCCCCGATTCCAAAGTTTTTAAACAAGATGACACACATATTCCATTTTTGTCTATTCAAGGGTTACAAATCGTGCGGGATCCAATAACCATGCGGAATGAAAAATCAACAGTGTGTGTTGGGGTGCGTGGTTTGTTTGACAA
>JAUYPR010000065.1 GCA_030695785.1 bacterium | reverse complement strand
CCACCGCGCCCAAAACTCAAATAGGTGTCGGAGCTCATGTCAGATAATGTAGAGAGATCGATATGGTAGTCAGATGTTTGGTCAGAAAAAGAAAACTGAAATGTGGCTTGGTTTTCTTGAAGCGTTGCAGACAAATTTGTAAAAACCGGCGTTGCTTCAAAGTTATTCCAATTGTAAACTTGTCCTGTTGCACCATTCTGACTATCGAGGCCGATGCTCGGAGGAAGAAATTGCCGGTTTGCCGCACTTGGGGTGATGGTATAGAGGCTGCGGTCGACCCTGACTTCGTAATTTCCACTCGTATCAGTGAATGTTTGCGCCACAAAGTTATTCAACTGACCAACCACCTCGACAAAAATGTTTGCCCCAGAAAATATTTGATCGGCGATTCGAAAACGAATATTTCCGCGGATGATTTGGTTGTAGATGCTTGACGGAGCATTTGAAGAATACGCCTGCGGATCAATCTGCGGCATAGCTGCATACACCGTCTGCCATGCGATCACCGTGATTCCGATGACAGCAAAGAAGAGTGCGAGTCCGAGCCGTTTCATCATACTCAACAGAAAATTATACATCTCACCCGAAGAAAAGTCAAATGCAAAATCGTGGGCTTGTCTGGACTCGAACCAGAGGCCTGTCGCGTGTAAAGCGACCGCTCTACCAACTGAGCTACAAGCCCGTGCCGCGGGAGAGAGTCGAACTCTCACGGGTTACCCCACACGGCCCTGAACCGTGCGCGTCTGCCATTTCGCCACCGCGGCCGCCTTTCGTCGTCAAAGATTGAGTGCCGAGGAGAGGACTCGAACCTCCATGCCTTGCGGCACAGCCCCCTCAAGACTGCGCGTCTGCCATTTCGCCACCTCGGCCCTTCGTCGTCAAACTACTCAGGATAAACCCTTCAGGATAAATTGTATCACAGTAACCTCGGGCGTGATATACTCCGTTGATATGGACAAGGGTAAACTGCGCATCGGCATCTTGATGCCGTCGTACTACATGTCTCAAACGCGGTTTCCCAACCGGATTTGTTCGCCGCGCGAGCTCGGGGTGAACCTTGCGAATGCGTTAGTTGATCGGGGGCATGATGTGACTGTCTTCTCCACCGAGGATACCAAAACACGCGCGAAACTTGTCGCCTCAAGCCTCGCGTTTCTTCCGACTGACATGGATTGGCGGAAAGAACGAGATCGTGTCCAGGTCCGTCGAAAAACAAAGAAAGAATCACAAGGAACAATGCATGTTGAGTTCGAGCTGTTGTCTCGGGCATACCGCATGGCGGCAAAGGGTTTGTTTGACATCTTCCATTCCTTCCACTCGTTCGGAGAAAACCAGCATGGCGCGCACTATTTTGAAGATATTACCGGCTTCCCAACCGTCTATACACTGCATAATACCCTGCCGGAAAAAGGAACACCCTCCGATGCATTCTTAGAGCGATGGAAACATCATCGTTTTGTTGCGATCTCCTCCTCTCAACGTCAAAAAGGCAACCTTCACTTTACCGGAACCGTGCACAACGGAATTCTTCCAGAGGCGTATCCGCCGAACTTTACCGACAATCGGAAAGTTGCGTACCTTGCGTGGATGGGGCGTGTATATGCAATGAAAGGATTAGATGATGCAGTCCGAGTCGCGATCAAACTTCATCAGCAGCTCCATTTTGCGCCGACCAATGTGGAGCAAAACGGCGATCCAAAGTATTTCGAGAAAGACGTCCTTCCTCTTCTCCACCGAAGTGACTATCGGGCATTTTCGTTTTTACAAAATTCAGCGCGAGCTAGGTTTTTGGCGCAAGCAAAAGTATTCCTTTTTCCCATTCATTGGGACGAACCGTTTGGGATGACCATGATTGAGGCCATGGCAACCGGGACGCCAGTCATTGCATTTGGTCGTGGCGCTGTTCCGGAAGTCGTCGTCAGTGGCAAAACAGGGTTCATCGTCCCTGAATCGGATGGGATTGACGGGTTGATTGAAGCGGTGAAAAAGATTGACGCCTTGTCACCTGAAGAATACAAGGAAATGCGAAAGCGTTGTCGACGTCACGTCGAGGCGCACTTCACCGTTGAACATATGACAGCAGGGTATGAAGCGATTTACCGTCGAATGCTTGAAAAGAAGAATTGAAGCAAACGTGTCCGCGTGGGTTTGTCACGGAGGATGTGAAGAGCACTTGGCAGCACCGAGAGGATGATAATGAGCATAATGATAGGCAGCAAGTATGTATCCACGTCAGGAATGATGCTTCCCAAAAAGTACCCGGCTAAAGGTATGCAGACGGCCCACAGAAATCCTCCCAAAAGATTATACGCAAGAAACTTCGGATAATGCATGAGTCCGACTCCGGCGACAATCGGCGCGAATGTGCGCACAAAAGGCATGAAGCGGGCGAGAACGATTGTTTTTCCACCATGCTTTTCATAAAAAGCTTGTGCTTTCAGGAGATGATCTTTGTGAAAGAAGACGGATTCCTCTTTACGGAATAAACGCCGGCCGACCCTTCGGCCAAATGTGTAGCCGACCGAGTCGCCGGTGACGGCGGCAACAAACGTCAGACCACACAAAAGGGCAATATTGAAAAATCCTTGGGATGCAAGAAAACCCGCGGTAAAAAGAAGGCTGTCGCCTGGAAGGAAAAAGCCAATGAGGAGGCCTGACTCTGCAAAGATAATTCCGAAGATTCCAAGATATCCGATGGTCTTCGTGAGTTGGACAAGGTCAAAGTTCGGGATCATTCGTGCATTATAGCAGATAACAGAACTTGACCATTCTATTGTCAATTCACTTGACAAATCAACGTGAATATGCTAAACTGCCCTAAAGATATGACATTCAAGCCGAAGTTCCGCTTTACTCCCCAAATCGTCCGTCTGCTCTCCACTATTGAACGTCGGTATGGAGCGTTGGAAAGCCGTCAACTGATTCCCTCCCTTGCTCTTCGCTTGACACAAGAGCACCAGATTCTTGCCACTCACCACTCCACCAGCATTGAAGGGAACCCATTAAATCCACAGGAAGTTACGAATATCCTCTTGGATGACCGGATTCCGACGAACAAATCAGAACAAGAGGTCAAAAACTACTTTGCAGCGCTCAATTCGATTGCCGTTCGTGTTCACCAGAAGGAACTGCTGAAAGTTGATTTCGTGCTCAAGCTCCATGCAATACTGATGGATGATATTCCTATCAAAGACCCTGGAAAGTTCCGCAATTCACCGGTGGTGGTTGGGCACCGGAACATGGTTGGTTTGGTGATTAAACACAATCCTCCCGTGCATACCGCACTAGAGATCGGGTCGATGGTCGAGGATGTGTTGACGTGGACAACGGAGGAAAAATCACTTCATCCTTTAGTCGTTGCGGCGATTCTCCATCATCAGATTGCGTTTATTCACCCATTTATTGATGGAAACGGCCGCATGGCGCGGCTTTTGACTGCGTATTATCTTTTACTCCAGGGATATGAGGTGACGCGGTATTTTATTTTGGATGATTACTACGACATGGACCGGATTGAATATTCCGACTCCTTGCATGCTGCAGATCTGGGAAGGCTTAATGAATGGATAACTTATTTCCTCGATGGAATTTCGTACTCATTACATGCGGCAGAGGGAAGGATAGATCAACTCGCGAGCCGTGCGATTGACGACATTGAGGGTGAAAAGCGGGTGCTGGTGACACGCCGGGAAGAAGATGTGCTGCAGCTTGTTTTGGAACGGAAGGCGGTGAAAATGGATGACGTCCGGCAGCTTTTTGATGTGACCCGCCAGCACAGCCACGCCCTCCTCTCGTCGTTGGTCAAAAAGGGGCTGTTGGTGAAATATGGAAAAACGAAAAGCTCGTATTACAAATTAAGACGGAGTGAAAAGACAGAGTAATTTGATAGCGGCGTCAGCCGTGTCTGAATTACGATATAATATCTTTGTGCCGCGGTGGCGGAACCTGGTATACGCGCACGACTTAAAATCGTGTCCCGCGAGGGGTGTGGGTTCGATCCCCACCCGCGGCACTTTCATGTTTGACACCCCTCTTCCTATCTGGTAGAATAATTCTATTATGATTGAACGGGGTCGATCGATTGAGGTTCGGACACACCTTGGTGACTTCTTGCCGTACGCGGCGATTGTTCCAAACAAAACCGTTGTTGGTTGGAGCAAACGATCGGGCGCGGATGGGCTCGAGTGGGTTGGGGCACGCCTACCGACCGTAGAGGTGAACCTATGTTCCACTGGATATCTTAAAAAAGCTTTTCAAGGTCACCTGAAATCAGGTCATGCTGTTTTTGGTCAACACTTTACGTTTCTAAGTGCGTTTCGGTTGTTGATAGATCAGTCCTATCCAGTCTCCTGGAAAACGATCCTTCCAATGAAAGTCATGACTGTCGAAGAGCAAACATCGAAGCGTGCATTGATAAAGTTGCAATCTCTTCTTGGGAATGACTTTCCCATTACTGTATATCCCCCATACGGAAATATCGGAATCGAGGAAGAATATTCGAAACCACTTGTCCAAATTGTTGGCGGAATGACATCGGCCGAACTTGAAGATCCTGTTGCTCATTGGATTGCATTGTATAA
>JAUYPR010000063.1 GCA_030695785.1 bacterium | reverse complement strand
AAAGGAGAAGTGGTATTTTTCTGTTATTGATATTGTATCTGTTCTTACTGAACAAGATAATTTTAAAAAGGCGCAAAGCTATTGGACAACGCTTAAAAGTCGTTTAAAACGGGAGGGAAGCGAGTCTGTCACAAAATGTGACAAACTGAAATTACAATCTGCTGACGGGAAATTTTATAAAACCGATGTTGCAGATGTTGAGACATTGTTGCGTTTAATTCAGTCTGTTCCTAGTTCAAAGGCCGAGCCGATAAAGCTTTGGTTGGCAAAAGTAGGCTATGAAAGAATACAAGAAATAGCAGATCCGGAAGAATCCATAAATAGAGGAAGAATGAACTGGCAAAAAATGGGCAGAAGCGCGAAATGGATTCAGCAACGGATGATGGGACAAGAAATTAGAAATAAACTGACTGATTATTGGAAAGATAACGAAGTTAAAAGGCAAGATGAATATGCTATTCTGACAAACATTATTCACGAAGAATGGAGCGATTTATCGATCAAGAAACACAAGTCGCTGAAAAATCTCAAGACAGAAAACTTGCGTGATCATATGACGGACGCGGAATTAGTTTTTGCGGCTTTAGCAGAACTTTCCACCCGTCAGATTGCCGAAACTATGAAAACAAAAGGTTTGGATGAAAATAAAGATCCGGCCAGAAAAGGCGGACGGATTGCCAAAAATGCTAGAGTGGAGCTGGAACAAAAAACCGGAAAGAAAATTATTAGCAGATCAAATTATCTTCCGCTTGATCCTTCGACCCATTCGACAAGCTCAGGGCTTTCAGCTTCGCTCAGGACAAGTCGGCGGGACAAGAAAACTTCCCGCTCAGAATAGATTATGACAAACGGACATCTTGGAGAATGAGGAAAATTGTATAATGATACGGTATGAAAAGGAAACGAGAAGTCATCTATGCTTTTATCGATAGCCAGAACCTTAATTTAGGAACAAGCAAAGATATCTATAAAGGAAATAAATTGACATACAAGGGCTGGAGGTTGGATTTTAAGAAGTTCCGACGGTATCTTTTTGACAAATTCCGCGTCACGAAAGCGTTTCTGTTTATCGGGTACATACCAAGTAATACATCATTATACCGCAGTCTGCGCTCTTACAATTACAATCTGGTGTTCAAGCCCACAGTCAAAGACAATCAAGGGAAACCTAAAGGAAATATTGATGCGGAGCTTGTTCTCCATGCTTCAGCCATAGAATATTCAAAATACGATTCGGCTGTGATTGTATCTGGAGATGGCGATTTTTACTGCCTGCATGAATTCCTCAAAAACCAGAACAAGCTTTATAAAATTGTTATTCCGAATAAGCACTCAGAATCAAGTTTATTGAAAAAATATCAATCATATAAAATTTTTCTATATCGGGAGAAGAACACTTTGGAATTAAAGCAATAAAAATGGGAGGCGTCGCACATAGACACGTAATCTATGGGTCGTATTCTCCCTAGTGATATTAGTATCCTATCAAATTTAATCTGTTTTGTCAATAAGTATTCAAACCACCTCTGGTGTGGACTTAGTTCTTCGGTGGGACAAGGAAACTGTCCGCGGTGTTTTTGGAGAAAGGAGGCTTGCCACGCTGGGAGTGGAAACGTATTTGCACCAAGTTAGGAAGTCAGACTTTCAGACTTGGTTTGACTCGACACCTCGGGATTTTGGGGACTTTTTGATTCTGTCCTTTTAAACCTTTCTCTGGTCATTACCTCCAAAAAGTAGTAAATAGTGCTTGCCTCCGCCATTTGCCGGACGTATAATTTGTCCATGGGCCGATTCGGCCTGAGCTCACGGTCAAAGGATTTGCCGAAAGAAAGGAAATGGTTATTTTGAAAGTTAAAAAGAGTGAAAGGGAAACTAAAAAGATAAATTTCCATATTGCAACTTAAGTAAATAACTAGGAATAAGCTATTCTCTGTTGCAAGTTTTATGGATATATGTTATTATAATACTATTATGAATAATCAATCCCAGCATACATTCAAAGCAGGTGTTTTTAAAAAACATTTCTATAATAAAGATTATGAATATCAAAGTTTTATTCCTAATCCTATAAACTATTCTTATGAATGGCGGGATAAAAGAATACCGGTTTTGTTGGAAGAAGCAATGAGGTTGGTAGGTGAATTAAACGCATATTCCCGATTAGTCCCCGATGTAGATTTTTTTATCCAAATGCACGTTCGCAATGAGGCAGTAAAATCAAGCCGCATCGAAGGGACGCGTACTGGAATGGATGAAGTCATTCTACCTGAAGAAGAAATCGCTCCTGAAAAAAGAGACGACTGGAAAGAAGTACAAAATTATATTCGGGCTATGAATTATTCCATAGATCGACTTAAGATGCTTCCGGTATGCATGCGTTTACTTCAGGAAGCGCATAAAATTTTACTTTCCGATGTCCGGGGGGAACATAAACAACCTGGAGAAATTAGAACCAGCCAAAACTGGATTGGGGGTACAAGTATTCAAACAGCGGCTTTTATTCCTCCGCATCACGATGACCTTCCTGAATTAACTAAAGATCTGGAATATTTTTGGCATAACAAGGGATTACAAATCCCACATCTTATTAAGATGGCAATTTCCCATTACCAATTTGAAACGATACATCCTTTTTTAGATGGGAATGGTAGGATTGGCAGATTACTTATTACTTTGCATTTGATAGAGCTTGAGATTTTGCAAAAACCTACGTTATACCTTTCAGACTTTTTTGAAAGGAATAAAAGTGAATACTATGATTCGTTAACTTTTGTGCGTACAAGAGGTGATATGGATCAGTGGATTATTTTCTTTGCTTCGGCTGTCGCTGAGACAGCGAAAAAAGGAAAGGATACTTTTGAGAAAATCATTGCACTGCGCGGCAGATATGAACAGAAAATAATGGAATTTGGCCGTAGGGCTACATTGGGATACAATCTTTTGCTTATGTTATTTTCAGAACCTGCAACCACCGTATTAGATACGGCTAAACGCCTAAATATTTCTGTGAGTGCGGCGAATACCCTGGTAAACCAGATGACGGAGAACAATATTTTAAAAGAGTTGACCGGGTTTTCAAGGAATAGGATCTTTATTCTGCACGAATACGTAGATCTATTTAGAGGGTAAAGTGCATGTGTGCCACACCGGGAGAAAAAACGTATTTGCACCAAGTCAGACTTGGTAGTCGCGTCAGACGCGACACCTCGGGATTTTAAGGACATTATATTTTTTCTGCTTTGGTTTTTTACTGCGCAAATTGGGTTTGATAGTGAGAGAGAATATTTGAAATATCTTGTTTCGTCAGATGTTGAAGGTCTGGAAGTTCTCTTTTCATCTTCCGAACAGTATAATTCATACCTATGAGCGCCAATACTCGAGCCACGGGAATCCGTGTCCCTTTAATGATCGGTTGCCCGCCTAATATCCTAGGATTTTTTTGGATGAGGTTTATCGACTGATTCATGCTATGAGTTAACGTATAATGCGAACGCGAGGTTGTCAAGTCAATAACCATGTACAAATTATCTCCTTCAGACTTTGCCTATCTTTACGAAGAGTGCAAGCTGTGCTATTGGCTCAAGGTGAAACACGGAATGTATCAGCCCAGCCGGCCGATGCCGGGGGTATTTTCTGCGATAAACACAAGAATTCAAACGCCTCTCATTGGTCAGAATTTGCACACGCTTTCGAGTGCTTTGCCCCGAGGTGTTGTGGAAAAACAGGAAGGGTGGGTGGAGTCGGCTCACATTCCCGCAACCAATGTATTTATAAAAGGAAAGTACGATCTTTTAGCAAAAGGGAACGATGGACAGTACATATTAATTGATCTAAAAATCAGTCAGCCGCATATCGCAAAAATAGAAAAATACAAAACCCAGCTTGCCGCATACAAATTCTCCTTAGAACATCCCGCCAGAGGGGAAAGCATAAAGGTTTCAAAGCTCGGGCTTTTGATTTTTTACCCAGACCAAGCAAAGTTTATCAATGGTCAAGTGACGATAACCTTCCCGCCAAAATGGCTGGAAATTCCAATTGACGAAAAAGGATTTTTAACATTTGCAAAAGAAGTTGATGCGCTTCTTTCCAGCTCTCCCCCCGCAGAGTCCAAAGATTGTAAATGGTGCCGATACAGACACGTCGGAGATGAGTTTAGCCATGATATGATCAGGACATGAGTGGAGAGATATGGGTTTCGTACACGTCCATAAGTGATTTTCTGCGTTGCCCGCGCGCGTATTTTCTCAAAAACCTCTACCGTGATCCAAAAACCGGACATAAAATTCAACTGATGACGCCCGCGCTCGCGCTGGGTCAAGCAGTCCATGAAGTATTGGATCGCGTGTCGGAAATGAAAGTTGAAGAACGGTTCAATACACCGCTGCCGCAATTATTTGAAGAAGTATGGAAAGATGTTGCGGGAAAGCGGGGCGGGTTTTTGAGTGACGAGGAGGAAAATGCATACAAAAATCGGGGGCGGGATATGTTGGGTCGTGTCATGAAACACCCTGGGCCAATGAAAAATCTTGCGATTAAAATCCGCATGCCGAAAGGGAAGATAAAGATTCCGCATTTCATGTTGTCTGGTGCAGACGGTATTGTGCTCTGCGGAAAGATTGATTGGCTGGAGTATTTGCCCGAGACAAAAAGCGTGCATATTATTGACTTCAAAACCGGGAAGATGAAAGAGGATGCGGATTCGCTTCAGCTCCCGATCTACCATGTATTGGTCGTGCATTGTCAAAAACGGCCGGTGACGAAAGCGAGTTATTGGTATTTGGATATTCAAGACGAATTGACGGAAAAAGAATTACCTGATTTGGAAACAGCGACTGCGAAAGTTTTGGCCGTCGCACTGAAAATGAAGCTTAGCCGCACGTTTGAGAAATTCACCTGTGCGCACGACGGATGTAGCGCGTGCCGTCCATATGAGGCGATTTTGCAGGGTGAGGCAGAGCTGGTTTCAATTGACGAAAAGTTTGACCGGCCGCGGGATATCTACATGCTCAAAAGTTTAGAGCCGGGGAGTTTGGATGGACAAAGCGAACTGCTATAATATTGTCGTCTATGAAAATCGCTACGATTGGTGTCGGGTATGTGGGGTTGGTGACGAGTGCGGTTTTTGCCGACTTGGGTAATGATGTCATTTCCGTGAACCGCGATAAACAAAAGTGCGAAAACCTCAAAAAAGGCATTATTCCCATGTATGAGTCCGACCTCGCTGATTTGGTGAGCCGCAACGTGAAGCTCGGCCGTTTGAAATTTACGACCGACTACGCTGAGGCAGTGCCAAATGCGGATATTATCTTTATCGCGGTCGGGACGCCATCGTTGGCTGATGGCTCTGCGGACTTATCACAAGTCAAAGAAGCGGCCGCGACCATTGCCCCGCTTCTTGAAAATTACACGGTTGTTGCGACCAAGAGCACGGTGCCGGTTGGAACGAACCGCATCGTAGGAGAAATTCTTTCCGCAGGAAAGAAGAGCAATGCGACATTTGACTTGGCATCTGTCCCAGAATTTCTGCGTGAAGGGTCGGCGGTCAAGGATACCATGCACCCCGACCGCACGGTCATTGGTGCGGATGCGGAACGTAGCCGCGAGATGCTGATAAAACTCCATAAACCGCTGAAAGCGCCGTTTGTTTTGACCACCATTGAAAGCGCGGAAATGTTGAAATATACCGCGAATTCTTTTTTGGCGATGAAAATTTCGTTTGCGAATGCGATTGCCGAGATTTGCGAGAAAGTTGGCGCGGATGTGACTGATGTGATGGATGGAATTGGGATGGACAAACGCATCGGCCGCGCATTTTTGTATCCCGGCCCAGGGTACGGGGGCAGTTGTTTTCCAAAAGATGTGAAAGCGCTCATCGCGATTGCAAAAAAAGCGGGCATTGACTTCCATCTCTTGCATGCCGTCGAGGACATCAATGCCGGCCAGATTGATCGAATTCTTGACAAAATCAAGATCATGGTCGGTCCGTTAAAAGGGAAAACAATTGCTGTTTTGGGCTTGACATTTAAAGCCAATACCGATGATGTACGCGCATCCCAGCCCATTGAAGTGATCAAACGACTCCTGAAACTCGGTGCCTCTGTCCGTGCGTATGACCCTATTGCCGTCCCGAATGCCAAAAAGAAAATGTTGGCGTCGTTGGATGAAAAGAAATTCATCTATGCGGAAAATACCGTTGATGCCCTGAAGGATGCGGATGTGGCGGTGATTATCACCGAGTGGGATGAATTTGTGCGGCTGGACTTTTCGCAGGCGGAAAAAGTCATGCGGCAACGCAATGTGGTGGACGTGCGCAACCTTTTCGATCCAGAAAAGGTGAAAGCGGTTGGGTTTCGGTATGTCGGGATGGGGAGGTAAGGAGGGGGCATGAACATCCTCGTGACGGGTGGGGCAGGCTTCATCGGTAGTCATGTCGTCGACCGACTTCTCGCCGACGGGCATGAGGTGGTCTGTGTCGATAACTTCATCACTGGTTCAAAAGAAAACATCCAGCAGCATAAGGGCAATCCACGCTTTACGCTTATCGAGAAAGACGTATCGGAACCGTGGCCGGACGATCTTGTCCGAGGCATCGAACAGATCTATCACCTTGCGTCTCCCGCTTCGCCAAAAAGCTATATTCAGTACCCCCTCGAGACATTGATGGTGAATAGCGTGGGGACAGCGCATCTTTTGGAGCTTTCTTTAAAATACAATATCCGGTTTCTTTTGGCATCGACCTCCGAAGTGTATGGCGATCCGCTCGAGCATCCACAAAAAGAGACGTATTGGGGAAATGTGAACCCAAATGGTGTTCGTTCGTGCTACGACGAGAGCAAACGGTTTGCCGAAAGTATCACGATGGTGTACGTGCGGATGTACAAGATTGACGCGCGGATCGTCCGTATTTTTAATACCTATGGCCCGCGGCTCCAAAAAGATGATGGCCGGGTCATTTCG
>JAUYPR010000059.1 GCA_030695785.1 bacterium | reverse complement strand
ATTAAAAAGTGTGGACTTTCCCACATTGGGAAGACCCACAATCCCAACAGATAAAGGCATATGAGAATTGTACTACAAGATGATCGATCGACCGTCTAGATCAAGATGTTCAAGAAAAAACTTCGTCTGAATTAATGCCCTGCATAACTTAACTTCTTGTCCTGGAAGATTAAACTTTCTTACCTGCATCTCATAAAGAGTAACAACATCAAACGCCTCCAAGACGTCTTTCTTCCACTGCGATTCAACCTCTTCGATAGACGCCCCAATTACGGATTCTAAAGTCCCTATCAATATACCTGTGTCAGCAACAAGAGATGCCCACAAACAAAATTTGTCTGCACCATAATGACGAATGAACGATGCGATAAATGACCGTCCACGAAAATAATGCTCCTCAAAAGCCTCTCCAAATCTCCGTTGAAACCACCTCTTTCCTGCTCGAGACTCCCGAAGATTAAAAAATGCTCCAGTTTTCAACCCACTGAATCCTCGAGCAATGTCCATTTGTGATGAGATGAAATTTGTTGATAAACCATCAAAGGTAAAACCGTCTCGCAAATTTGGAAATGCTTTCAATGCACGAAACGCAATGTAAAAAATAATATTATCATGCATCCTTTCTGGGAAATGCAAGTTCTCAATATAATATGCTATCCCTTCGTTTAAAAACGGTATCGCGTTTTCTCTTTTATCTTTCCACTGTCGAAGAAGAGTGTCCAGCATAAAGCCATGACCGATTGCCTCATGGACGGCAGAAGAGTAAAAAGGTGGAACAGGTGGAGTATACTTTTTCGAGCCTTCGCTCCGAGAAAAAATGGTACTCCACGAAGCATCCTGAAGTTTCTCGCCTTTTCCAAAAGGAAATGAGCTCATCTCTGCACCATAATTGATACCATCTAAAGGAACCAGCCACAACGGTTGACGGACAGAAATAAAATGCACGGTCGCCGGTATGGTGAGTTCGAAATGCTCGGCAACTTGTAAAAGCTCAGCCTCTAGATATTGTGCAAGGCTTATCGGATGAGAATCAATCCATGAAGGATGAAAGTGGAGTGGATGTATTCCTCTTGTGTACATTACAACAAAGTGTTCTGATCGACCAAAGGAAAATGACGGTTCTTTTTGTGCGCGTGTATGCAATCTTTTGAGCAAATCTTCTGGCCGCAGCAAGGAATCATGTTCTTTTTTCATGGTAGGGAATTATACACCAGAAGAAAACACTTCCGCCCACTCATTCGACTTCCCGCTCCGAGCGTGTTTGCTTTATCGGAGAGTTTGTGGTATACTTTTTGTTGATTAAAGAATTTGAGCTATTGAACTATTCTTCCCTTTGGGATTAATTTTTATGGCTCCGAAGAATGTACGGAGCAATCCACTTTCAACTTCTTCCGTTTTTCTTTTTTCAAAAAAATGTTTACGAGAAACAGGTTTGGACGGTCACGAGGATTTTCAAGACCACACATTGGTGGGAGATTTTTTCGGGGTCCAAAAAGAAGTAGCCTCGACGGGGCCGACATAAACATGTTTATTAAAAAAGCTGACCCGATGATGTCAGATGTAGCAACGAGCACAAACAACAGTTTTGCAGATTTCGAACTTGTTGATGTTTTAAAACAAAATATCGCCAAACATGGCTATACTCAAACCACCCCAATACAAAATCAGGCTATAAACCCAATCTTGGAAGGCAAGGATGTGATTGGCCTGGCGAGTACAGGGACGGGTAAAACCGCAGCATTTTTAATTCCCCTCATAGATAAAATCTTTAAAGACAGACGAGAAAAGGCCTTAATTATTGTCCCCACCAGAGAGTTGGCTCTCCAAATTAGAGAGGAACTGCAGAGTTTTACCCAAAATATGAGTATCTATTCAGCTTTAATCATTGGCGGTTCAAATATGCACAGGCAGATTCAAGACGTCAGAAGGAACGCACATGTGGTTATCGCAACACCCGGAAGGTTAAAAGACCTGGTTGAACGAAGAGTAATCTATCTTGAAGATTATTCGAATTTTGTTTTGGATGAGGTTGATTTAATGGTCGATATAGGATTTATTCACGATATTAAATATTTTATTTCTCTTATGCCAAAAGTGCGTCAGTCGCTCTTTTTCTCAGCCACGATACCATCCAAGGTGCAAAGTGTTTTGCAGTCGTTTGTGACAAATCCAGTAACTATCTCTGTCAAAAAACAGGACACCTCTGAAAACGTTGACCAGGATGTCATAAAAGTAAGCAATCCCGCCAACAAGGTAAACCAGCTTCATGATTTGCTGATTCAAGATGGTTTTGATAAAGTGCTGATCTTTGGACGCACGAAATACGGCATTGAAAAGCTGCATAAAGAGCTTGCGCTCCGAGGATTTAAAATAGGAGCGCTACACGGGAATAAAAGACAAAGTCAACGGAGAAGAGTGTTGGAGAGTTTTAAACAAAACGAAATCCAAATACTTTTGGCAACCGATGTCGCTTCCCGTGGATTGGATATTGATAATATCACGCACGTCATCAATTATGATCTCCCCCAAACGTACGACGATTATATTCACAGAATAGGAAGAACCGGCAGGATGAATAAAAAGGGCGTCGCCCTCACATTTGTTTTCGACCAAAACTCCATACAGACTTCTCCACGTTAAGTAATCCGATTGGAGGGGAATTTATCCAAAATCCCGAGGTGTCGAGTCAAACTCGACTACTTAAGCTTAAATAAACTTTTCCGATATCTAATGGAGTTTGCTTAGTGGAAAATGCTAAAACTATTTGAAATAGAACTGCGAAAAGGAAACAAGTAAGATTATAAGAGAGGAGATTACTAATACAAATATAATTAATTTTATCCATTGCCCAACTGTTCGATTGTTGTTAATTTCTAGAAACCAATTAAGAGCATCTATCCAAGTAGTTTTTAATTTCTTTTTTGCCTCCATGATTTAATATTCTCATATCCTATCTACTTAGTCAATACTTAATTGTAAATTTCCTGAACAGGGGTGTTGGATGTTGCTATCTATTACCTTTCGTAAATTAGTGCTTTATTAGTAAATCCACTGACTTTATTTTTGGTCTGAAATGAAAAAATAGCCTTTTAAGAGGAAATGCTCCTTGACTTTATTCTTCTAAAAACAGTACTATAGAGTTTATATGATAAAAAAAGATTTATGCCCTAAATGCGGGTCAGATCTTTCCGAAATAACTGTTACCAAAACAGGACGAAAACTACAAAGATGCTCTAAGGGTTCATGGGATCCATTAACAAGAAAAAATATTGGATGTGATTTCGTCAAATGGTTTGAGATTGAACCACAAGAACTTGATGAAAAATGCCCCAAATGTGGCAGCCATCTCATCTTGGCAGTTACCCGTTTTGGAAAGAAAATGAAAAAATGCTCCGCCGGAAGCTGGGATAAAGAAACCAAAAAAACAGTAGGCTGTGATTACATAGAATGGATGAATGGCACGACTGAACCGCTTGACGAAGAGTGTCCACAATGCGGAGAAAAACTGGTATTGTTTACCACTGCAAATGGTAAAAAGATGAAAAAATGATCAACCTCAGGATGGGATAAAGAACAACGAAAAGCAACCGGGTGTCCTCATGTTTATTGGCTTAAACCTCATGAATATTCTCAACCAGTTCATAATGGAGGCGAGGAACTCCTACCACCAGAACCTAAAGGATGAAAGTCAATACACTTCCACTCCCGGTGTGGTTATGAACTACTCTCCCGCAACGACGGCGTTTTGAAAGACAGTGGATAAAAGGAGGGCATGTTCTGCTTTTTCTTGATTGTCTTTCCTCATTGCAAGACGGTCGATCTCGTTCAGAAACCTCCGAAGATATGGCTGAACTTCGTTCTTGTTCATCTCACTCTTTCTTTTTATTGCCTCCTCTAGAAACCTCGCTGCAGTATTTCTAGAACCATGATGATAACCAAGCGCAACTCGTTTCAACGCTTGAACTCTGGTATTCATGGTTAAGACCCTCAGGTATAAACCTCTTCTCTCCAGGATGCAATTAGTCTAGAAAAAATTCCCTCTTGTTTTTTTCACGGGGTCTCTGTACACTGGGGAGAGATGAAAATTCTGTTCATGTTCCTCATTATCCTCGCGCTGACGGCCACGAGTTTGATTTTGGTTTTTCGCTGACTCCTTCTTTATCCGACTTGAAAAAGAGCATTACTCTACCGTAATTTTTATTCTTCCAGACTCGAGAGTGGCACGGTAGCCGGTGGTGGTATACATTTCAACCCGGTACGTCACCTTCCCACCTGCCAATGAAAATGGTTCCGAAACGACTTGCACCGCAGGGTCGGCAGATGCGGAGATTTGTGAGTCGGTGATGGAAAGCTTGGTCGACATGTTTTTGAAGCGTGCGTAGGTCCGACCATTCCCCGAAAGAACTTTAAGTGCTGCTTCCCATGTCACGGTTCTCTTTCCTTCATAGTTCGCGGTGTCAATCGTCACTTCCGCTCCTGGAATTTCGGCCCACTCTTTCTTTTCCGTCGTTCCTCCCCCAATAGGGATGTAGGACACTTGTGGAGGATTCGGTTGCGTCGAGGATATGGTCACTGGCGTCGGTTGTGGATATGGGGTTGGGAGAACAATCGAGGACGTGGCATCTTTAATCAATGCCGCACATGTTGTCGGACATGCAGTTGGTGAGTCGATCAAAGCGATGGGAGCGGTCGAAGGAGACAGTGGGATGGCGGGGCGGTCGAACAATACTTTCCAATGGAGAAAACCGAGGTCGGCAAGAAGAAAGACGCCGACAATGCCACCGATCATCCACCAGGGCGATAATTTATCTTTCGGTGCGTTTTCGTTTGAGACGGAATCCATTGTTAGCAGTATCCTCGATGACGAGGCCCTTGTTTTCTAGTGTAGCACGAATCTCGTCCGATACCTCAAAATCTCCAACCCTTCGCGCCTGTTGCCGATCATCAAGGAGCTTCTTTTCTTCTGAGGAAAGCGTGATTTCATCTCTAGAATCGAGCCTCAACCCCAGAACTTTATCCATCTTGAGGATAGATGCGTGACGGGCAGATGTCGGATACTCGCGATCATGTACTAAATCCCAAAGCAGTGCCAGCCCCCTCGGGGTTCCCAAATCGTCCGCAATCGCCGCGAGAAAGTCTGCCTCATATCCAGCACAACCGATCGCCGGTTCATCCCACGTCGCCACCAAATCCCGAAGCCGAGTGAGCGCTTGACGTGCGGCCTCTAAGGATTCCCAGGTGAAGTTGAGTTTGTCCCGGTAGTGCACGGTCAAGAACAAATAGCGCAAGGCCAAAGGATCAATTCCTTTTTCCTCAATTTCACGCAACGTGTAAAAATTGTGCAGAGATTTACTCATCTTTTGGTTGTCGACCAACAGGTGCTCGTTATGAATCCAATACCGCGCGAACGGTTTCCCGGTTGCGGCTTCCGATTGCGCAATTTCATTCTCATGATGTGGAAAGATAAGATCGACTCCGCCTGAGTGAATGTCTATCGTTTCTCCGAGGAGATCATTTGCCATGGCCGAACATTCGATATGCCACCCTGGCCGTCCTTTTCCAAACGGCGTTTCCCACGACGGTTCTCCTTCTTTTGCCGCTTTCCAGAGTGCAAAATCTTGGATCGAGTCTTTTGTATACTCATCTTTTATCATTCGCTCGGTCGGACGGAGAGATTTCTTATCCAGTCTTGACAATCGTCCATATTGAGGAAATTTTTTGATCGAGAAATAAATTGACCCATCTTCGCTTTTGTATGCAACCCCTTTGTGAAGCAGCGTCTGAATCAATGTGACCATCTGCGGAATATATTCCGTCGCTTTCGGGTTCACATCCGCCGAAATAATATTCAACTTTTTGAGATCTTCAAAATATGCCTCTTCGTATTTCTTTGAAAAACTTTTGATCCGTTCGTTTGGATCTTGGTTCTTGCGCTCCGAAGGAGCCGGGCGAAGCCCGCAATTTGGAATTTCCGCGGCGCTGCCGCGGATGATCTTGTCATCCACATCCGTGATATTCATGACGTGTTTGATCGCATACTCATGGCTACGGAGCAAGCGCTTCAACGTATCGTAAAACACATACGCGCGCAGATTCCCGATATGCACAAAGTTGTACACCGTCGGCCCACAGGTATACATCGTGACTGCCGGGGGATTTTGCGGTTTGAATGGTTCCAGTTTGCGTGAGAGCGAGTTAAAAATGGTCAGCATGACCCTATTGTAGCAAAAAGAAGAGGACTACAAACTTGGCAACTCAATAAGCGGCGTGGGAGATGGAGACGGCGTTGGGCTTGGAGTTGGCGTGGGAGTTGGAGTTTCGTCCAGAGGACGATCAGCCTCTGGCTGAGGCGTCGGCCGAAGGCCCTGAGCGGAGCCGAAGGGCTCTGGGGTTGGTTCGGGGGTCGGCGCTGGAGTGGGAATTGGAGATGGCGGATGACAAAGCTGTGTCGGCTCGGTGCCAGTCAAATATACTTCGCGGATGTCACTTGCATCGTCGCGCAAAAACGTTCCTGTGCAAACCCCGACTTCGAAAATACCCGATGGACGTTCGAATGTTTGGATAGGTGCGCCTTGGTGCATACGTTCAATCGCGGCTCGCCACACTTGGGCGGCGCCAATAGACCCTGACACCGACAGCATGGGCGAGTTGTCATTATTCCCAATCCACACACCGACCACAAGTTGCGGAGAATAACCAATCGTCCATGAGTCGCGGTAGTCATCCGTTGTACCGGTTTTCACGGCCATCGGCCGCGACGTGGATAAAAGATTCCCAAACACCTCTGCACGGGCGCCGGAATCGGAAAGAATGTGCGTGACCAGATACGCCGATGCGGCATCGACGACTGTTTTGGATCGTTGAGGTGGAACAGACAGTGAGAAAAGCTGCCGAATGCCTCGTTCATAAGTATAGACAATAGTGCCGAATTTATCTTCAATCTTTATGACCATGTGCGGCTCGTGCCACACCCCGCCATCGGCGATTGCGGCGTATGCACCAACCATATCGACCAGTTTGACTTCTCCACCTCCCAAGACCAAACTCAGACCGTATCGATTAGGATCGGTCAGCGTCGAAAGCCCCAGCGCTTGTGCAAGTTCAACTGCATGACGCACGCCCACTTTTTCCATGATTTGGACCGACGGAACATTGAGTGAGTTTGCAAGCGCGCGCCGGACCGTCACTTCACCTCGAAAACGGCCATCGAAATTTTTCGGTTTGTATCCTCCAAAATCCTTCGGTTCATCTTGAAGAATGGTGGTCGGGGTCACGAGCCGCCGCCTGATCGCATCGAGATAGATCACCGGCTTGATGGATGATCCTGGTTGCCGAAGAGCTTGGGTGGCCGCATTGAATTTTCCGCCGATTGCATCGTTTTCCCAATCGGCCGACCCGACCATGGCCAAAATACTACCAGTCTTTGGATCTTGCACAACCATGGCGCCGTTCGTGACTTTTTGTGATGTCAATCGTTTGACGCCATTCGCAATTTCCTCTTCCGCGATGGATTGCACGCGACGATCAAGCGTTGTGGTCACGCGAAACCCGCGACGTTCAGCCTCATCTTCTGGAAAAAGCCGTCGTACTTCGTCGATCACAGAAAGAGCAAAATGCGGGGATGCGACTGGATCATGTTTGGGTGGGATAAAGGTCAATGTTTGCTTCCGTGCATCTTCTTCCTGATCTTGAAGAATGAAATTGTGTTCGCGCATTTGGCCGAGGACGTACTGTTGCCGACGCATCGTTGCGTCGAGATTTCCGGCATGCGGCGAAAGATAGCTCGGTGCATTTGGAATCCCTGCTAAAACAGCTGCCTCAGCCAGCGAGAGGTCGGACACTTTTTTTCCAAAATATAGTTCAGCCGCTTCAGCCGCTCCAAACGCATTGGAGCCATAATACACGCTATTCAAATACATCTCTAAAATTTGCCCTTTCGTGAATCTCCGTTCAATTTCAACGGCCAAAATAAATTCCTTGATTTTTCGCGCATACGTCCGCTCAACCCCCACGAGCGAATTTTTGACCAACTGCTGGGTAATGGTAGATCCGCCAAAACGAAACGGGTCGCGGGCAAGCATATTTTTCCACGTCGACCGAACCATGCCGGCAACTGAAAACCCAGGGTGTGAGTAAAATTGTGCGTCTTCTGCGGCAACCGTTGCGTCTTGCACGTGTTTTGGAATGACCTCAATCGATACAGGGCGGAGATCTTTCGCCTCTGCCGTTCGGTAAAACAGAGCGCCATCTTTATCAAACAACAGGAGCCCCCGGTTATTCCGGTTCATAATTCGCTCAGGGGTTGCGAGGTCATTGGCAAAGGAAACATACGTCAAAATTCCGTAGACGAACGTGCCTAAGAACACTGCGCCGACGACCATGACAATCGTTGACCAATGAAAAAACGTCCGCTTCAGCACACGCACAATGGTGTGTTCCCGCCGAGACAATCGGGGATTTGTCCGTCTGTTTTGCCGCTGTGTCCAGACACTATACATTACTCTCTCGCCTTCCCGGCTTTGTTCTCGGCCCGGTAGGTTTGAAGGGGTGATAATGGAAAACTCGTGGATTGAAGCTGTTGTTTTTCAACGTCGTTCTGCTTCTTTTCCTCGTCCATTGCCTCCAAACGCTTACGGTCATCTTCTTCCCGTTTGTACTGAAGTGCGCGAATTTCTTCCTGTAGTTTCAGATACCGCTCTGAAGCATATGCTTGATCTTCCGCCTTCTTTTGTTCTATCTTTTCTTTGGTATCTTTTGACTGTTGAGGAATTGGTTGGTTTTGAGTAGGCGTCTGCGGCGATCCGCCGAGGATATGCTCAAAGATATCCGAGGAAGAAGACAATTGGTCGGTTGCTGGAGGAGTGGGCATACAATCATTATAACGGAATGAGCGTGCTCCGATACGCAGACTCTTGTAACAGCACTAACAATAACAATGTTCCTATTCTAAGTTGTCATAGTCTTCAAGCGGATAAATATCGAAAGCCATCTTATAATTCCCAATCACACCAGCACCGGCTTTTCCCATAGTCTCACGCACCATATAAGATTAGCCATCTAATACTTTCGCCGATTCTTTTTCTTGTTTTGTCTTTCTTTCTTACGTCTAGCCTTCAAGGTTTTTCTGGAAGGTTGACGTAAAGAGCGTGCTTGTTTCTGGACTTGAAATTTCTCAAGTGTTTCAAGTTTTCGATTTTCCGAATTCGAAATAGGCACGTAGTCAATGGTATCAATCGATGGCATAATAAACGACATAACTGTTTTATCATTTTCGTAAGTAATGGCAAAATCTCCTCTCCCAATTACATCCATACCAATGAGCATATCTGCCTTTCCATCTCCTAATACATTCTCGCATTCTGTTATTTTCAGATAAGGAATGACAACTTTGTTAGGCAAAACAATATTAATTAGGTAACTATTTCGCAGTTCAACACTTGATGTGTTCGTAACCTTCTCTTTCCCCGTAGGAATTAATCCTATCTTCTGGGCAAGACTCTTCGTTACGACCGAGTTAGTAGCACCTGTATCCCAAATCGAGTGACATTCTATTAGGGGAGGTGGACTGCTTTTAATATCTGTCCTTGGATCATATGGTAGCGATATTTGTAAAGGGGTCAACAAAACATTAGTTCTACCGGGAAACCTAAATGTAAAAGCTCTATATCTCTTTTTAGGAAAGTTATTCATTTAAAAGATAACTCTTGAATGAAATACTTGAGGGGGTATTTCTTTGTCAGGTAAACAAAGTTGAATTAAAAATGTGCCAAGTTTGTGTTTCTTCACAGTATCCTCATAAGCCTCGGTCTCACTATCATACGCACCAATAACCCCCTTACCTTTAATCACAATCAATTTACCCCGATACTGTTTTAACAAAGCGGCTCGGTTGTCTTCAAAATATTGATATTCTTTATCAAGATTTGACATATTATTCTTCCCCCTAGGCAATTTTTATTATACACTCACGAAGTGATGAAATACGATAAGTAAAGTTAAAGACGTAATAACTTAGTATTCCCTTCGTCCCTCCAGCGCCCGGGTGAGCGTCACCTCATCCGCGTACTCAATATCTCCTCCAACCGGCAACCCGCGCGCGAGACGGGTAATTTTGAGCCCGACGAATGGCTTCAGCAATTTCGCAATGTACATGGCTGTTGCTTCCCCTTCCATCGTTGGGTTGGTCGCCAAAATGATTTCTTTCACGTCGCCAGTGTGCACACGAGACAGGAGTGGACGAATTTTTAACTCGTCCGGGCCAATGTTCTGAAGTGGAGAGATTGCCCCATGCAAAACATGATACCGACCATCAAAGCGGGCTTTCTCAAGCGCCAGCATGTCTAAAGGATCCTCCACCACGGCAATCACATCCATCCTTCTATCCGCAGACGCACAAATTTCGCAAGGATCTGCCTCGGCCACATTAAAACAGATCCCACACAACACGGTGTCTTTTTTTAAGCTTTGGCTCGCTTCGGCAAGTGCCTCTGACTCTTCAGGCGGAGCGTGCAAAAGATAGTACGTTAAACGCTGCGCAGTTTTTGGCCCAATGCCCGGCAGACGTTCAAACGCCTCGATCATAGAACGAATCGGTTTCGCGATTGTCATGGTTTACATCCCCATCAAGCCCTGCATTTTTTTTGCCGCCTCTTGCTGCACTTGGCTGAGAGCATCATTCACGGCATGACGAATGTCGTCACGCTCTACTCCATCCACTTCTAGCCTTTGAATTTTTTGATCACCGGTTATTTCCACCACAACATTTTTGTGCTGAACAGTCAACCGCACTGATTCAAGTTGTTTTTTGATCTGCTGCGCTTGGCTACGCATTTTTGCAAGATCGCCAAGTTGTTTCAGTTTATCCAACATCTCAATCACCCCCTCCTTTTTCAACCACCACATGCCCGCCAAATATTTCTGTTGCAAGATGCAAAAGGTCATCAGATTGCACTGGGCGCGGCTCGCCTCGCTGCGAAGCGGGTCTGCCGAGCGACGTACGCAATCGAATATGATTCCCCATCACTTCAGCCACGGTCTCCTCAACCAGTGCACGCATTTCGGGTGAGTCTAACCGGTCTTTGTGGTATGCGTAGCCAACTTCAAGGGTCAACGTCTCTTTGTCCAGCGCAATCGGACGCGCGCTGCGGATCACGGACGCAAGCGCATGGTTTTTTGGCTTGATTTTCTCAATAACCTGCTTCCATTCGTTTGAGATCACATTGAGATCAAGAGGCGCGTGTCCTTCGACTACGCTCAGGACCTTCGGTTCTTCGACAAAGGGGAGCGTCCGTTCATCCCACTCACCAATCATCAACTCCAATGGTAAGACAGAAATCGGCGTTTCCTTCATTTCAAGGGATGCGGCCGCAGCAACACGCATTAGTTTTAAGATGGTCTTGAGAGGAATATCGCGGGCAAATACCTCGATTCCTTTTTCTTGTTTCACTCCACTCAAGTGGAGAAAACATGCACGCAAGTCTGTGAGAAGATCCTTCGTCAAAAGAGAAATATCAGTCCCTTCTCTACTCCAAGCGTCGAGACACACTAATGCGTCCGCTTTTCGCCCCTGCAGGATCGATCGTAAAAACGCTAACCGATCAGTGACGATCACAGACCGAAGGACCTCGCGCAGCCCTTCAACCGTTTGCTTTCCCGTTTGCAGAAAAAGTTCAAGAAGTTTGATCGCATCGCGGAAGCTCCCTTCGGAACGAAGCGCAATTTCA
The DNA here is from genome assembly GCA_030695785.1 of bacterium. Lineage (GTDB taxonomy): Bacteria > Patescibacteriota > Microgenomatia > JAUYPR01 > JAUYPR01 > JAUYPR01. The sequence goes on along the minus strand of JAUYPR010000059.1, from coordinate 19,248 downwards.
TCTACTACATCATCGTTTATCTCCAATTTCTCACCCTTCATCACGCGCAAAAGCGCGTGTCGAATATCTATGGGTGACGCTGACGGGAATGTCCATATCTGACATCGTGATGATACCGTCTTCAAAATTTCCTCCGGCTCGGTCGTACACAAAATAAACAAAGCGTGTTCGGGCGGCTCTTCCAAGGTTTTCAAAAGTGCGTTGAATGCTTCTTTCGTCAGCATGTGGGCTTCATCGATAATATAGACTTTCTTTTTTCCGACCGCGGGGGCAAGGTGCACATGTTCGCGGATGGAACGGATCTCATCAATGCCGCGGTTACTCGCCGCGTCCATTTCAAAAAGATCAAGAAATGACCCCTTTGCGATAGATAAACACGCATCACATATGCCGCAAGGAATGACTGGAGACGTTGTCTCCACGCTTTTTTCGGATACACAATTGACTGCTTTGGCAAGAATGCGGGCGATTGATGTTTTTCCAGTTCCCCGCGGACCAATCAAAAGATACGCGTGGGCAAAATTTTTGCTGCTGATGATGCGGGAAATCGCCTGACGGGTATCTTCCTGATCAATATCTTCCGGCACTTGTGGTCGGTATTTGCGGTAAAGCGTCATGTGTATGTCCATCGTCCAAGCCCATCATGATCATACCCTAAAAGATGCATCGTGCCGTGTTCAACCAACATATCTATCGCGTCATTCACGAGCCGAGACTCTATCCGCGCGCACTCCCTGGCTTGAGGATACGAGATGACGATATCGCCAAGCATCGTTGCTAAAACTTTCTTCGGAGGATCCACAAACGGAACGTTTGTTTCGGCGTATGGAAACGATAAAACATCTGTCGTGATGTCTTGCTGACGGTACGTTTTGTTTAACATGCGCATTTTTCGATCCCCAATAAGGGCAATGGTCATCGACGCGTCTTCTATGCCTTGTTTTTTGAAGACTCGCTTTGCCGCTTCACGGATACGGCGGCGATCCACTCGATATCGAGCGTCGGTGCTGATGGAAATAGTGTTATGTCCTTCAGCCATAAGTACCCATACTCTTAAAATCCGCGTTTCCGCATGATATTCTTGCGGCGCGACATTTCCCGCTCATGTTTGCGAGCCAACGAGGGTTTCATGTAATACTCGCGTTTTTTGAGTTCAATCAAAATTCCTTCGGTCGCAACGCGCTTGTTGAACTTGCGGATCAGCGAGTCAACGCTTTCACCCGGTTGAAGTCGAACAATTGGTGACATTCAAAATCCACCTCCTGTCATGTTTTCAAGATCTCCACCATTTCCTCCAAATGTAATTTTGTCGGAACCATGTGCGGATTTTTCGTTGAACCGTTGCGCAATAAAACCTTCGACGGATGCAGATACCATGTTGCCTGCGGATCTTTTTGTTCGAAAGATTTGCATGCGTCGGTCAGGTCCACATTTTTGTCTGCGCGACCGGTCACACGAACGTAGTGTTTCCCTGGGTCTTTCCGCACCACCAGTACAAATCCTTGGCGGATTCCAACATCGAGGACACTATCATTATACGTCGCACACGCTACTGCCTTCCCCCATCGGGTTTCAAATGCCGTGCCTTCCGCAAGCTCTTTCTCCGCGTCCACCTTTTGCTGCATGGTTTTGTACACAGCCTCGAGCATTTCCAAGCCAAAGGCGAGAACGCGGTGGTCGTCGTTCGGATACAAACGTTTGAATCCGGATAAAATTTCTCCGTACCAAAACTGCCACATATCGTCGCCGGCGTCTGGCCGTTTGAGGTCCATCGCGTGGTCATCACCCACCACGATGGCAACAATCCGCTTTACTGCTTTATCGTCGTTTACGTCGAGCGATTTTAAAACCAATTCCGCAGCTGACGTATAGGCATTAGATTGATGATGGTCGAATATCCCGTGACCCGTATCCACATGAACAATATCGGGACTTGAATCAACCGGACGATCTTTATACGTTTGGCCTGCCGGAACAAATTCAACCTTCGAATTACCGAAGTGATTCCCAAATTTCTTCAACAACCACACTGAACAAATGGCGTCCAAGTCGGGATGTGTATGCGTGACAATTGTTTTCATATAGTTTTTGATGCCGCGTCTTTGAGAAACTGCAGCGTTTTTGACTGCCGAATGATATGGCTGACCACAGCCTCCTCTTCTGCAGCATTATGCCCCTCGTGCGTGGGATGGTTCGTGAATTGTGCGGCAATTTCTTCTTTTGTCGCTTGGATGTTTTGGAGTTCGCCGATTTTTTGCAGCATCAGTTCGATCTTCACATTCCGTTCCGCGCTTGGACGCAGAGAGGTTTTCAGTTCTTCGACACTTTTTTGTTCCTTTTGCAAATACTCTTCAAAACTCATCTTTGACGTGCGGATCACCTCTTGCAAACGCCCCATCATGCGCGATAATTCTTCTTCAACCAATACATCCGGAAGCTCCAGTGTGCTTTTTGCTAACAGTGCGTCAAGAAGTGCGTCTTCAAACATTTTCTCAACCGTATACCGCGCGCGGCTTTCCAATTCCGTGCGAATTTCCGCCCGCAATGTTGTCAGGTCTTTCGCGCCAATCAACGCCGCAAACGCGTCATCCGGACCTAACGGATCATTCGGTTGTGCGACTGCGCGCTGTTTTTTCCAACGGGCAAACGCAGTGGTGAGCACGGTTTGGATTTCATTTTCATCCACCGGTTTCTGGGTTCCTTTTTGGATGCGGATCGTTTGGTAATCTCCAACACTGACCTCCGGCTTGACCGGCACGGTCGCACGGTAGACGATATCTTTTTGTGGATCATTTTGTGTGATGACGTACCGAGGATAATCAAGCGGAATGATGTTCTCCGACTTTAACACTTCAGCAAGTGTACGGGGAAGCATTGACTCAAACGCGCGGGAAGTGATCGCCTGCATATCAAGTTTGGAGGCTACGAGATCTGGAGGCGCCTTTCCTGGCCGGAAACCGTCAACATTCACTTTTTGCGATTCTTCAAAAACGAGGCGGTCAATTTCAGATTGCACGACCGCACGGGGTATCGTGACCGTCACCTCGACCTCACTTTTTGGAAGTTTTTTGACTACTTTTTGTAGCATGAAAGACTATTGTAACAGATTGAGGATTGTTGGGAGTTCTTGCGACGACACGAGCTGAGATGCCTCTTTGGTTCGCCATTTCACCTCAAGCTTTCCTTCCCCAACTGTCTTTTTACTCACCACGATCCTGAGAGGAATACCGATAAGGTCGGCATCGGCAAATTTTACCCCAGCCCGATCAGACCGATCATCAAAAAGAACATCCACCCCTTGATCTGACAGCTTTGCATACGCCTCCTCTGCCGCCGCTTTCACCGTCTTATCATCGAGATCCAATCCAACAAGATGAACATCAAACGGCGCCACCGAGGATGGCCACACTATACCCTTATCGTCATGTGAGATCTCGACAATTGCCGCCATTGTTCGACCTAGACCAATACCATAACAACCCATGTAATATGGTTGCTCTTTCCCCTGCTCGTCAACAAAACACGCGCCTTTCATTTGTGAAGAATAATGAAAGCCAAGTTGAAAAATATTTCCAACCTCTATGCCCCGCTTTGCAACAAGCTCTTTCCCATTGGGCGATATATATCCTTCTTTGGCAAGTTTTATATCATAAAAAGTCGCAGGCTCTTCCAAATCTCGGCCAAAATTAACATTTATTGTATGGAAATTTGTTCGATTGGCACCCATTTCAAAATTGCGACGCCCCTTCATCGACTCATCCATAAAGACTCTGACTTCTTTTGGTAAATTGAGAAGCCCAGCATATCCTACATCTGCTCTTGTTACTTTCTTTACTGTCTCGAGGGTTGCAAGTTTGAGGGCATGTATTTTGGCAACACGCATAAGCTTTACTTCATTGATATCAAGTCCACCTCGAACTGCAGCTGCAATCACATTGCCTTTTTCATCTTCAAAGAGTATTGTCTTTGTTGTTTTTTCAACCGGAATTTTCAGATACTTTGCCAATTCTTCTACCCCAATTATTCCACTTCCTTCAACCTCTTCTATTGGTTTTTCATCTTCATCATCATTGACCTCTTCAAACCGAAATTTTGCAACCTCTTCGTGTGCTGCATAACTCCCATCTTCTGTAACAAAAAATTTACTCTCCCCAGCTTCGCTTTCAACCACAAATTCATGGCAATATTCCCCGCCAATATACCCATTGTCAGACTCAACAATAATTGTTTTAAGGCCCAAACGTTTAAAAATTGTGCTGTATGTTTGTTTCATCTTTTCGTACTCTTTTTTGAAATCTTCTTCGGTTGCATGGAAGGAATATCCATCTTTCATCACAAACTCCCGGACACGCAACAGCCCACCGCGAGCCCGCAACTCGTCTCTAAATTTTGTTGAGAATTGATATAAGTGGAATGGAAGATCTTTGTAGCTTATCTGGAATTTTCTCACTAAATCGACCAACATCTCCTCCGCTGTCCCCCCTAATACAAACTCCGTTTCACTTCTGTCTTTCACTCGCATGAGTTCAAAACCCACTGACGTTGCTCTATTGGTCTCTTTCCAAAGTGAAATCGGATGTAATACCGGAGACAACATCTCCTGCGCACCAGCTTTATCCATCTCTTCTTTGATCATAGATTGAATTTTCTGGTGAACCTTGAGCCCTATCGGAAGCAAGTAATATCGCCCGGCCGTGCTTTCACGGATAAAGCCGCCTCGAAAAAGAAGCTTGTGTGACGTGAGTGTCGCGCCTTTCGAATCATCCCTCGTCGTTTTTCCAAAGAGCTGTGAATATTTCATATTTTTTGTCTTTATATCATCTTACTACCTAGTAAATCTTCCATCAATCCGAATATCGCTTACTAGATGATAATATATATTCACAAACTGAATACTATCCGCACAAAAGTAGTATTTACCTCCAAGACAATAGGCAACTACTGCATTTTTTCTTCTGAGTTCAGTATCTAAACGCTCACTAAAAACCAATGTTCTAAACTTCCTCAAACTATCCAAATCTAATAGAATTGAACATTCTCCATGTTCTCTTCCTATTAATTCCAAGGTAGGTATCCTATCGTAAGTTATCTCAAACTCACTTTCATAATCTAATACTTCTGCAGCCATCTGTGGTTGATACCTCTCACTATCTAAGCTTGTCAACAAACCTAATCTATTAAAATTGTCGTTTCTATTCCCTACAATCATAGTCTTAGGAACTAAAATTCTTTTATTAAAGGCTAGCTGCCCTTTAACTAAACCAATTAAAGTACGTAAGTCTTTTTCTACCTTTGAGCATTCAACATAAAAACCAGTCAGTTCTACCAACTCACAGCAATCTGTACTAATACTCTCACAAATCCTAGCTAAAGTGTCGTTGCCACTGAGGAACTAACCGGCGCCAACCCTGGCTGCCGGTTCCTTCTTCACTATTAAATTGTTGTTCAAATTCTTTCATATTTTCCCACAAAAAAATCTCATCCCAATCTATCTTTAATAGATAGACAAGGACGAGGTTTCTCGTGTTACCACCTTGTTTTGTTTTTAGGTCACCCTAAAAACCTTGCTAGCTGAGAATTATCAGCGTCCATATTTTACGGTTTGGCTTCCGTTCGAGTTATGTCTTCCTCGACCGCTCCAGGGCTGGGAACCCTTTCATTGCGTTAGATTTTAATATAGCACGTTCCTTTGACAAAAGTCAAGGGTTGGCAAAGCCCATGCGACCTTTGGTAACAATGCGAATTTCAAGCTTTGCCCGCAATGCCCGAACAACCTTTTCAAGCGTTTTCAAAGTATACCCTGTATAGTCAGCAGATTCAAGCCGAGCAATGTTCGATTGTTTTGTGTTGACAAGGTCTCCAAGCTTTTTTTGCGTCAGCCCAGCCTCTTCTCGAAGGATCCGGATTTGAAAAGCAATATTCCATGCTTGATCTGCCTTGTCAAGTTGCTCTTGGAAAGAAGGATTCCTTTTTACTAACTTCTCAGTAAATTTTGTAAGATCGTCTTTTTGTCTATTCATACGTTGATGAGTCTTGACAGATGTTAACGAATATACGTTTTGAGTTCTTCAAATGTCATCGATGCCTGTGTAAGTACCGATTGGAGTGTACCAAATGCGATCTCCTTGTGGTTTGGAACGATCACTGTCTGCAGTTTCCCAAAACGAAAGCCACGCATCTTCACGTGACTTCCTTTTTGCGAAACGACTGAAAAACCAGCTCGTATGAATGCTTTGACAATCTTTTCACCCGAATAGAGGCGAGACATTATGAGAAGGATATCGTTCGCGCAGAAACATCATCGATATCAGGAAATTCGAGCGGTGTGCTATCTTGATCTTCAAGATATAAATCAAGTGCTTCTTTGAGGTTTTTGATCGCTTCTGCTTTTGTATCCCCTTGACTTGCAAGTTCCAACTCGAGAAATTTCGCAACGAATAGATCATCTTCTTTCCATACAATTGTGTGCAATTGCCGTGTTCTCATAACCATAGTATACAACACCACAAATGAATCTTCCCTCTTGTCAATATCTGGTGGACGTGGTATGAAGGGATTGGGTTGGATGGCATCACGTCATAAGTTACCGGTTCCGATTTTATTCTTTCTGATTTTTTGTGCCATTATTGGCGAAGCCACACTATTGATTGGACGGCTTTTTCTCCGCTTGGGTTTCTCCCTCGTCCGCGTTCGCACACAAAGAACAAAAACATCCTTTGGTCTGCGGCGGCGCGCAAAAGAATTTTTTGAATGGCTGTTTCCGTTTGTCGTCGTCCTTCAATTTGTCACATGGGGAATCCGCCGAATCTTGCCGCGTTCAACCGTTGTGCGGTTCATCACATTCAGCGTCCTTTTGATCTTCCTTTTTCGCGCCATTTCCGGCCTCGTTTCGTCCATCGTGGACATTGGCCGCGACCTCCCACACCCCTCCCGCTTAGTCACGCAAGACCGCGATATGACCACCATTATTCTTGACCGCAACGGCAAAGTATTGTACCGATTGTACGAACAAAAAAACCGGACGCTCATCAAGCTCGAGGAACTCCCTCCATATGTGGCGCAATCAACCATCGCGATTGAAGACAAACATTTTTACGAACACATCGGGATTGATATCCGCGGTATTTTTCGTGCACTATGGACCAACATCCGCACAAATCGCCTGACCGGCGGATCAACCATCACCCAACAACTGGTAAAAAACACCCTGCTCACGCCGGAAAAAACATGGCAACGGAAAATCCGCGAAACCATCCTTGCCTTTTGGACCGAGCGGATTTATACCAAAGATCAAATCCTGCAAATGTATTTGAATGAAGTCGCCTACGGCGGACCTGCGTGGGGTATCGAAGCCGCCGCATTAACGTATTTCAACAAAAACGCCAAAGACCTGACACTTTCGGAAGCTGCTTTACTCGCCGGACTCCCAGCCGCGCCAACAACATTTTCCCCATTCGGCCCAACAACGGAACGGGCATTGGAGCGGCAGGCTGATGTTTTCAAACGCATGGTTGAAGATGGATACATAACGCAACATGAAGCCGATGAAGCCGCACAAAAACCACTCTCGTTTGCTCCAAAAAGAGACTATATCGAAGCGCCTCATTTTGTCATGTTTGTCCGCTCGCTTCTTTCGCGTGAATATGGAAAAAAACTGACCAGCCCGGGCGGACTGCGCATTACGACCACCCTTGACCTTGATCTTCAACAAAACGTTGAGACACTCGTGCAAGAGGAAGTCGTCAAACTTAAATCACTCAATGTCAAAAACGGCGCGGCCATGATCACCGATCCGCGCACCGGTGAAATTTTAGCGATGGTTGGGTCCACCGATTATTTCAGCGAAAATGATGGGAATTTCAATGTCACGACCGCGCTGCGGCAGCCCGGTTCGTCTATTAAACCTATCACCTACGCGCTTGCCCTACAACACGGATTCACACCAGCGACCATTATTTTAGACACGCCGGTCTCATTCCCAATTTCGAGTCAACCCAACTATAGCCCCAAAAACTACGACAACACATTCCATGGCCCGGTCACATTACGCGAGGCACTAGGAAATTCCTTTAATATTCCGGCCGTCAAACTTCTCGCGACACTTGGGATTCAACGTATGATTGATATGGCGGAAAACATGGGCATTTCAACATTCACGGATTCTGACCGATACGGTCTTTCTCTGACGTTGGGCGGGGGCGAAGTGACCATGATAGACATGATGCGCATGTATGGAGTCCTTGCTCATGGCGGCACAAAGGTCCCGCTCACCCCCATTCTTAAAATAGAAGACGCGCATGGGAATATTTTAGAAGAACACGCGCAGCAAGCGACGCAGGTTGTATCACCCAATATCGCGTATATCCTTTCCCATATTCTTTCAGACAATCATGCACGCAGCGCGGCGTTTGGTGCACTGAGTCCGTTAGTCATTTCAAATCATACTGTCGCGGTGAAAACAGGCACCAGCGATAACAAGCGCGACAACTGGACGTTCGGCTACACACCCAGCGTCGTTGCCGGCGTGTGGGTTGGGAATAACGATAATACCCCAATGCACCCGCTTTTAACCTCCGGCTTGAGCGGCGCCGCACCCATTTGGAGGCGGATTATGCTGGAGGTGTTGAAAGAAAAAGATGACGAATCCTTCCCTCGCCCGCCGGACGTCGTGGATAAAGAATACACCTATAACTCACCCTGCCCAGGAAATTCCTGCCGCGGCGGCAAAGATTTATTCATTAGAGGCAGCTACGTCCGCACCATGGTTGCGTCAAAAGAAGTGGCGAAAGAAGACGGAACGAAAGAGTATACGTACGTCGACGGTTTCCTCGGCGAATCACCAGAGAAGAAAGAGGACACTCCGAACCCTTAGAGCCGTGCGCGGTATTCGATTTCGGACTCAACCACTTCCTGGTCGCGGCCGTAGCGTAAGCGTGAGAGTTCTTTGATCATCTGGGCAATCCGCGGATCTTTTGGATCTTTTGATATATCGCGCAGTGTGGTCATGGAAAATGGGGGTTGAGGCTCATTGTCCACAATGGTTTTGACGTACGCGTTGAACCGTTCAACATTAATGAGGTCTGCTTCATCAAATGTCGGCTGAAATTCGTGCTGTAAATAATTCGCATCTGTCACGCCGACGCGAAATGCAACCAGCGTCCCCACATTGCCGAAGATCGCATTTTTGACTTCTTCTTCCATCTGCCCGATAAATTGATTCGCGACAATCAGGTTCAGCCGGAACTTGCGCGCCTCAGATAAAATATCTGCAAATGTTTCGGTTGCGAAATTTTGAAATTCGTCCACGTATAAATAGAAATCCGTTCTTTGCTCTTCGGGCACATCTTGACGGCTCATCGCGGCCATGAGAATTTTTGGCACCAAGACTAGTCCAAGAAAATTACTGTTTTCTTCTCCAATTTTTCCTTTGGCAAGATTGATAATCAAAATCTTTTTCTCATCCATCACTTGACGCAAATCAAACGCGCTTTTGCTTTGCCCAATGATATTGCGTATCAGCTTATTGGTAACGAACCGGCCGAATTTTGACACAATATAATCCAACACTTCCGACTTATGGAAGTCGGCCGTTTGCGCAATTTGGTCGGTCCAGTACCGCCGCACCACTGGATCTGTTACTTTTGGCAACAACTCTTGGACAAATCGCGCGTCGGTGAGCACGCGAACCACTTCAATCATGGTTGAGCCTTCCTCGCTCATGGCTGTCAGCATGGCGTTCCTGACTGCGTGTTCAAACCGCGGGCCAACAATACCGGTTTGATGGGGATCAAACAATTTGTACATCAACCCAATAATGGCGGTCGTGACAAAATGTTTTTGTTCTTCGGTATGCGCCTCCAACATATTCATACCCATCGGCCGGCTACTGTCGCCTGGGTCAAAATAAATCACGTCTTCGGCCCGATTCGGCGGAATCATCGACAAGAGTGATTCTGCTGCGTCGCCGTGGGGATCAATAAATCCAACCCCTTTCCCCGCATAAATATCCTGCAGGATACTTGCTTTCAAAAATTCGGTCTTGCCGGTTCCAGTTTTTCCAATCACATACATGTGGCGCCGGCGGTCATCTTCTTGCAAATACACCGGCCGCTCCACCCCACGGAACACGCTCTTTCCAAGGTACAAACCGGACAAAGGGATCTGCTGGGGAGCCGGCGCTCGTTTTGCGTTCAGCCAAAAAATGTGCGGCGTTTCGACATTTTTATTCGGAAAATGGAATAAGGTTGCAAGTTCTTCCGCATTTAACACACTTGGCCGCTGAAACATCGGCATGTAGCGGTAAATAAAATCCACCATAAAGCCGCGTTTCCACCAAACGTTGCGTTTCGTGAAACTTTGATAGGGCGAGGAGAGTTGTTCAAACGCGCCGCGGATATTCGCCAGGTGCATCTTGGCTGCTTCTTTTGTTTGCGCGGATACAACGATACGAATGATTGTTTCAAACCCAGGCTTGCCGATCTTGTTCTCAATCGCTTCTAATTCTTTTGGATCTGCCGGCGACTTTTGCCCTTCGTCTGGCTTTGCTTCGGCCTGCTTGACTTTACTGACGTAACTTTTTCCCAGTGAGCGCCACTTGGAGGATGTGGGCTGCAGCATCAGCTGAATCACTGCGCCTTCGCCCGGACCCATCCGCGCGAGGGTCGATGTCAGGGAAGACAAAGGGTCAGTTGGCAGTTCCTTGTAGCTTTTCAGAGGATAATAATTTGGTTTTTTGAGTTTCAATGCCGCGTATGCGACTTCGCCTTTTTCAGAAAAAATCGAATATTCGTTCACGGTACGGATATCTGCGCCTGGGTACGCGCCATGGATCTGTTTTTCCACCAAATCCCGCAAGTGGCCTGGAATGGACACAAAAAACTGAATGCTCTCCGGCAGTCCAACAATTTCAAACGACAAATGGTCTTGGGGATTGAGAAACGAAAATGTTCCGCCTTTCGCAATGGACGCAAGTGACGCAAACAACTGCTCTGCCGCATCAATTTTAATCTCGTTTCCTCGGGACACGGCAACACGCAAAAGGACTTCATCCAGCGATTTTTCTTCCCGATGGCGGAACTTCCAATATTGTAAAAGGACGAAAAAGAGCCCAACAAATATCCCGCCCACAAGAACAATGATGAGCGAGCCAAAAAGAACAGTCAGCACAAGTTGCGTGAGGGCAGAGAGAAGTTGTTCCATGTGTTTATATTGTTGATGACTGCGAGAAAGGAGTCTTTTTTCCCCACCGCAATCGCTGTGCGAGTTGTCTCACGTATGAGAGAAGTCTCCAGCGCAAGCTTTCTGTTTCTGGCCGCTTCGTCATTGTATGAATCTCTTCTTGAATACGTACTGCTGGTATAACAGTATCTTTCCCCGCCAGCGCATCAATATCTGATTGCGGAGCTTGGATGGTCGAAGGGTGCTGCTGCACGATAGATCCGATGTCCACAGGGATCGATGGATGTTCTTGCACTTCTTGCATCACCGCACTGTTTTCAGAACCACTCTCTGCAGCTATTCCAGTTGGTCTGGGTTCAAACTCCGGACTGCCCGGCCTGGCGGCGGGTGGTGGCTGAACAAGTTTTCCAGGGATATCCATATCCCCCTCATTGTACATCACTTCCGCAGTTTTTCCAACTTTTCGAGCAGCGCCCCTTCGGCGGGAGAAAGGATGTATTCGATGTCATCGGGGAGTTCTTCGCGGAGGCGGGAAAAGAGTTTCCTTTGTTCATCCAGCGTGCCTTTCACCTGATCCATCACCATTGGCGAATTTTTCTTCGCCTCATCCACAACAGTAACCAATGCATCCAATTGCCGCTGGTAATCCTCAAGCGCCCGTAGAACTCCCTGTTTTGTCTTCTGCTCCACAAGAAGTCTCTGGACTTCTATCAACCGCTCACCAGCGAGATCAGCATACGTGCTTGCTTTATCCCCTGCATTGAATGAAAAAAGCACGCGCACCCTTCCCCACAATTCATCGAAGATGAAGAACGGTGAATCCGGTAAAAAACGACCCGGATTAGTGGTGAAGTCCGCAAGGCCTGCAGACGCGTTTTGAGAAACGAGGATGAATCCAAGGAGACCGAGGCAAACACACACCAAAAACCGACGCAACATTATATCTTATATCCCAGGAACCGCAGTAAAAAACGACTCCACTTTTGCCCAATCCACGTTTTTGATCCACGCCTCCACATACGCCTTGCGGTCAGATCCAAAGTCCATAAAATATGCGTGTTCATATGCATCCAGCGCCAAAACCGGCGTGGCCCCCCAGACGCCGCCATGGTTGTGGCTATCGCCGAGGAAATTGTGGATACTGCCGTCAGTTTGGTCATACGCGGTCACTGCCCATCCGCGGGCGGCAATGCCGCATGCTTTCAAATCCTGGAGAAACGTCTCGAATGACCCAAAATCTTCTGTCGCTTTCTTGACAAACGCGTTCTCTTCTTTCCACGTTCCATCTCCACCCATGGTGGCAAAATACAATTCGTGCAGGATTATGCCGTCGGCGTTGAACGTTTCTTCAAGCTTCAGCTCGCGGTATTCGGAAAATGTTGCCGCAGCTTTGTTTCGATCGGCAGTTTTGAGAAGTTCTTCGATCTCGTTGCGTTTGTTTACGTATCCAGCATAGAGCTTGTCGTGGTGAATGGTTGTGGTTTTTTCAGAAATACCCGCAAGCTTGTTTGCAGGGTACGGTAGATCTTTCACAGTAAATGGCATAGGTATACATATGTATAGCAGACGACGCATCCAGAGTCAACTGTTTTGGGTTTGCTTTTCCAAAATGATATACTCCCGCTCGATCTTCGCGCCGGTGGACAACGTCGACAAATACACCACCGGGTCGTAGTCGTCGAGACCGGATGGTACCGTCCATTGTGCTTTTGATTTACCTTGATCCTTGAACCATTGCAATACAGACGCCATCATCGTCGACCCAATCTTTTGTCCAGCAATACCTTTTTGCATCATCGGCCCGAACACAAACGGCTCGGTCAATCCAACCATTTCTTTTCCCTGATAAACGGCAAAAAACCTTGTTCGAACTGGCACCATACGGTCGATGAAATCAAGTGACTTTCCCTTCCATGGGACCCAATAGGGTGAATATGCATCGTGGATAAACCGAATAATTGCTGGCGTTGGTTTGTCGAAGGTTTTCACGACCAACGATGGATTAACCTCAATAGCCGGAAGATTTTTAAGGTCCCAGGTCAAAGATACGGTGCGGCGAACTGGTTTATATCCGGCTTTATAGAACGGACCGATAAGTCCCCGTCCATCTATCACAAGCGCTGAGAACGTCAATGCATCTTTTTCTTTCAAAAGATATTCCCCTGATTGAATCAGGGATCGCGGCAACGTCTGTTTATACTCATCCTCGAAAAAAAGGTCTGTCAAAAGTCCGTGCGTGATGTTCCCGACTTCCCGACACATACGAATACTTCCAAGCACCTTTCCCCGATGCACCCCAACGAGAATATCTGATGGGCCGTACCAAAGAAGATCAGACTCCAGCCGGCGTTGCCGAAACTCAACAGGCGCAATGAGCTTCTTTATTTGGAATGGAATCATGGAAAAAAATTGCGGACGGTCTGACCAATGTCTTCCAAAGGAACAAACCGCGAGATGTCATTCGCGGTAATCAAGATAATCAATCCAAACAATAGCGCCATCCCCACACCATGGATTGCCGCTTCGATCCGCGGATTTCGCTTCCCTGTCAACAATTCAACCACAATGAACGCCGCCCGCCCGCCATCCAAAGCCGGTATGGGAAAAAGGTTGACAACCCCCAAGGTCAGACTCATCAGCGCAACCAAACCCAAAAGGTCAAGCACAATCTTTGACCCGCCTGTTTCGATAAGTGTATGGACAAAAAACCCAATCCCAACTGGGCCAACCACAACATCTTTCACCACACGTGGGTCCCCTGTTTCAAATGACCGGGAGATGAGTAATCCGAGCACCGCGCCTTGATACCCAATGACGTTGACTGAATGAAAAACGCCGCTCATAACATTCCGCGGAAATCCGCCATAATCAAGCACGTAATACCGCAAAGGCCCAATGCGAACGCCCATGATCCCCTGTTTTGTCTCCGGATCCTCTTTGGGAATCAGTTGCACGGTCCGTTCAACATTTCGTTCACCGCGGAGTCTCATCGTTGTTGTCTGGCCGACGCGGCTCGCTATCTTTGTTTGTAAATCCCCAACAGTCTGAATCTCCATCTCCTCAACTTGCATCACTCGTTCTCCGGGTTTGATCCCAGCGTGCAACGCAGGAGAGTCGGGGAGAACATCCACAATGAACACTTCCTCGCGGGCCTGCACTGTTGCACCAACAAATGAGAACTGACGGAAGGCAAGCAACTCCTCTTTCCACCCCTTCATCGATAAAACCAGTGTAAATACCAAAATCGCAAGGAGGATATTCATCGCAACACCCGACACCGCAATAAGGAGTCGGGCCCCGGGTGTTTTATTTTGAAAGTTTTGAGGATCTTTGAGGGCAGCCTGCGGATCGTCCTCGCCGGTCAGACGCACGAATCCGCCAAACAGAATTGGGTAGAGACTGATATTGACACCTCTGATTTTGCGCCCCCACAACCGTTTGGTGAACGGCAAACCCAAGGCAAATTCCTCAACACGGACCCCGACTCGACGCGCGGCCAGAAGATGCCCAAATTCATGCACCAAAATAAGAATGGATAAAATGAGGAGGAAAACAAGAATACTGACAATCATAATTACGTCAGTATAGCATGAGAGATTTTAGAAAAAGCGTTTGCGCAAACCCCAAAGGCCAAGTGAAACCAAACCAGTCCCGCTTCCAAACAGCATGGCAAGTGGGCCGCCAAACGCTGTTGCAGGCAATGCCTTCGGAACAGCCGATCCACTTCCACCTGTTGCCGGGGTTGTGTATGCTGGCGGAGCAGCTGCTCCGCCGATGGTCAGGGTTGCGTTTTGGACAGACGTGAGCACATCTTTATTCGTCCCATTTTCCGCAACGTTCGAGTCGGTTGTTGACCCTTGGGTAAAATCAATGGTGACGGTTCCCGTTCCAGTCGCACCGCTAACGGCTTTAAATTGCACGGTCGCAAACGTCCCTTTCCCGGTATACGGCTTGCCAATCTCCGCAATACCCGAAATCACGACCTTGCCGCTGGTATTGTCAATGGTTTTCGCTGGATACGTTGAATAGATCGTTCCGGCAGTAATCGGGTCAACTGCTTGGAGCTTTGATGGATCAAAGACCAAACGGATGTCGGTTCCGTCGGTTTTCGCACCAGCCGTATCCAACGTGATCGTGAGTGTCACTGGTGTTGTAGAGGTTACTGATCCAGAAGTCGGAGACAAAGAAAGCGTGGCCGCGGAAACAGTCGTGGCAGAAAGGAAAAGGAAAACCCCAGAAAGGGCAATCGTTAGAGAAAGCTTAGGCAGGATCTTCATTGGTAATCTTTACTCTATCATAAAATTATTGCACTGTCACGGTCGCATTGACGACAGCACCAAGAATGTCATCCCCATTTGTATCTACGACATTTGAGTCGTCCTTCACATCTCTCTGGAAAGAGAACGAAACGGTTGTCTGCACTGGTGCCGCCGTCGGCTGTGGATAAAGCGCAATAGTCATTCGAGCTGCTGCTTCGAACGTCAGCCGACCCAATACCCCGCTCCCGTTAAAGATCTCTCCAGGCCTTTGAATTGCAGAGAGAGTAATAATGCCCTTCTCCTCATCAACATCATTTGCGGGATACTCATCGAACAACGCTGAGGATGTCGCGCTTGCCGCGGCAGATGCCACCGAGCTTTGCAGTTTCAACACCTTTGGGTCATAGTGAATGACTGCATCCACCCCCTGTACTTGCCGGCCATTTGTGACGAGGAGTACATCGACATTGAATTCCTTCCCCCCAGTCACGGTCATCGATTCCGGCTGCATCGCTAACGTTGCGCTGGCCGGGAGAATCGGGACAATTTCGTGCCGCCCTTCCTGAAAGAGGATGGCCGCGGCCCACACAAGCTCCACCACAATAAACGCCGCTAAAACAGCCACAACCGTATTTTTGATTCTCTCATGTGTCCAATGTTTAAAAAATTGCATATAAGAACCTACTGACTCACGGGCTCGCCGTCACCATCTTTGCTAAAGTTCTTGAGCAAAATTGCATAGTCAATCGTATTCACACGCAGGTCTACATTCAAATCCGCGTCTGACGATTTCGGATCGCCAGACTTGCTCCATTCACTCACGAGTTTGGAATAGTCTTGCACGTTGACTTGATTATCCTCTTGGACGTCGCCTGTCGTCAATGTACTAAAATCCAGAGTATAGTCTCCTGGCGTTGGCACGAATTCTTTCTGTTGCGCTAAATGCCCGGACGCTTTGAGCCACGCGATGTACCGCGTTCCTCCAACGAGAGACGAAATAGACTGTTCCATTTCCCCGGAATTGCGGAACCGCCGTTGCCCACGGACAGCCTCTCTCCGATCGTCTTTCTTGAGAATGACCACTCTAAAATTCCCACCATGCGCATTATCTGGTTTGTCCTGTAACGACGTTTTGATATTCAATGTCACTGGCCCGGTTTGACCACACGTTGAGGGGTTCACATCTATAGTTGCGGATTGTCCGACACTCGTAGTCACGGTCACTGTTTGTGTACTCGTAGGCATCTGGGTCCGCGCGATGGTTCCCTCAACAACCCCATTTTCCCATTTGGTGACCGTTAGTGTCTTTGCCGATCCACCGCTCCCCAAAACCAGCGTCCCTTGTGTTGATCCAAAATTCTGGCCTTGGACTTGGACGGTCCAAAGGGTATTGCCGGTATCAGACGTCGGGGCGAAACACGCGATCGCCGACGCCGACGTTTGTGTACCGGTCGGCGCGTATGTAATGCTGGAACTGGAAATATCTGACGTTGTGCCGTCAGCTGCACGGAATTGCACGAAGACCGTCTTCCTGCCAGCCCCATCAGTCAAACGATGCTGAATGGTCATTGGATGATTCGTGTAATTCTGCCAAGCAGCCGCGGCAAGGTCAGATTCAGTATTTGCAACGCGGAATGACTGGGTAAGCCGGGCGGTTGCGGCGGCTGGTACAACATTGACACGAGCAGTCGTGGTTCGAGTACCGCATATTACATTCAATGTATATGCACCTTCTGCCTGGACCTCATTTGCTTGTGCTGGGTTCCCCTTTCCTTGAAAATCTCCTTGCGCCATCCGGTAATTCCCCGGACCGGTGAACTCACGCGTACAGCCTGTGAGTTCCTGACCATTCGCAAGTGAGTTATCCGTGTCAGACTTGACAACGAAGAGATACACCGCTTCCCCAGGAAACACATTCATCTGGCTTTCGGGAACATTCTGCGCCTTCCCCACCTTTGCAACCGGACCACTGGTTGTTGTTCCAGATCCACCACCAGAGGATCCACCTGTTGTCGTATTCGTTGATCCTCCTCCAGTCCCTGGACAATTATTCAGCTGACGCGTTCGCTGTGATGCCCATTCATATGCCGCGCTTTCCGCATTGTAGTGTTCAAAACAAAATTGACGTTTGATCGCCTCCGTCTCTCCGGTGATACTTTTGTTATCACACGATTTGTAATTGGTGAATCCTCCAAGGTCGGCGAGGCATTGGTCGACGAGCCTTGGACAGCTTGTCCGACATCTACTATCAAGGTATCGTAAGCCTGCATCTGTACACCCGAGTAACGCATTTCTTTGATTCGCCCACGTACCCGCGGCCTCTCCACCCTCGGTGCCGGTCGATGGGTTTGGATATTGACTGCAGAATAAATCTTTCGCCGCTTGACTTTCTTTTTCAAGCGAACGACCGTCGCAGGCCCGCGGCCAGCTTGTGTTGAAATTATTCTGACATGTCGCGGTCGAGGACGTCCCTCCACCACTCGACGAGCCTCCGCCGCTACCCCCAGATGTAGTATTGCTCGATCCTCCTGAAGATCCAGATCCTCCGCACTGGAGGCTACCGACCTCCATGGCCTGACAATTTGTTTCTGCACAGTGATTCGTCCACTTTCCTTGCTCGCATTTTTGGAAATTCACCTGACAAGCGGCATTCTGCGGTGTACATGCAACATTTCGAATCTGACCTGCTTGCGTACATGACTCATTCGTTGCTCCGCTCGTGCAGATATTCTGTTGCGCATACGCTACAGAAAACAGTTTTTCTCCCCCAACAGACGGTGGGACGTAGCTCTGTGGTGCGGGAGCAGCAGGCCAGGGGGCGGTAAGTTTTACGGTGACGTCGCGCGAGGTGGTGGTTGTGGCACCATCGTTGATGAGAATGATCCCCGCAACTTCGGCCCTGGAACGGATGTTTTTCTGTCGTTGTACCTCCAAAACCGCAATCGGGAGAAGCAAGATGAGAACAAAGAGGACTAGCAAACCAATGAACTCTTGTTTTGAGAGCCACTTGGGCAAGCTGGACATGATAGACGTATTATGAGTTGGTCTGATGCGATTGTCAAGTACTATACTTGCATCAGTTCAGCTTCTTTTCGTTGACTCACCCCATCAATCTCCGCCATCGCGCGGTCCACCAACTCTTGAAGTTCCTTTTCTTTTCTGGACTTGACATCTTCGGGCATCTCTTCAAAACTTTTTTTGGCATCCGCCCGGATTTGCCGAATCTGAATTCTGCCTGCTTCCACCTTTTGTTTGACGAGTTTCACCAACTGCTCCCGCCGCTCTTGAGTTAGCGCCGGCAAAAAACACCGCACCCGAGACGCTTCAGCGTGCGGCGTGATACCGATGTTGGCCTCTTGAATTCCTTTCACAATAGCATCAATAATTCCACCGTCCCACACATCAATGACGAGAAGATTCTGCTCGGGCGCGGAAATTGCGCCGAGCTGTTTGATGGGCATTCGGCTGTTGTAGACAGAGACCATGACATGTTCAATGAGGGTTGGATTTGCGCGGCCGGAGCGGATAGAGGAAAGGTCTTGCCGAAGGGAGGCAAGAGAACGTTGCATGCGGGCAGAAATGTCGGAAAGGTCCATTGGAACGAGATTCACGCGTCAAGACTGTAGCGCACAAAGCGCTTCACCACAATATTCTCGCCAAACTTCGCGATCGATTGTTTCAGCATATCCCCAATCGTTATTTTCTGGTCGCGGATATATGACTGGCCGAGAAGTCCTTCAATATGCTCAGGATTCATCGATGCGACTTGCATCGCGATTTCTTGCGCAAGGGCGCGGAACTCATCATTCCG
>JAUYPR010000035.1 GCA_030695785.1 bacterium | reverse complement strand
CAAAAAATTCTACACGAAGAGCGATTTATTTTCGCTCCATCTTCTACGTCTTATGACCCAAGAAGTTGTGCTCATGAAAAAATTACGAATCGCCGCAAAAGAAGCGTATGCCATACAAAGTCAACTCTTAACCGACGCCATTGCGCCAAAAAAGCAGGAAAGTGCATAATTACATTGACATTGTTTTATCTTGCCAGATATACTGAATCATATGCAACAAACAAATGAACCACAAAAAGGCATAACGTTAGACGACCTTGCTTTGATGATTAAACAAGGATTTGATGGTGTTGGTGAGGACATGGGCGCGATGAAGAAGGAGTTGCAAGATGAGGTAGGAACATTAAGAGGCGAAGTGGGAACGCTAAGAGGCGAGATGGGGACGCTACGAGGCGAAGTGGGAACGCTAAAAAAAGTGATGGATAATGGATTTGAAAAAGTAAACCTGCGACTTGATAATGTCGCACATCGATTTGAATTAGTTGAATTAGAAAAACGAGTTGACGTTCTCGAGGACAGAGCTGGAGTCAGAAAAAGGTAAAATCAATTTAAATGAAAAAGAAACGCCCCGTCAATGTGACGGGCGTTTTCATTTTTACGGGCTTTGCCCGAGAGCGGACTCACCCCGCTTGAGCGGGGTTCGAACGTATAGAGACGAACGTGGATTCCCTGCCTACCCACAACTGTCCAAAATCTTTCAAAGAACTCAAAACCCCTTGTCATACCTAACTGGAATTGAATATTGTGGCAACGGGAAACAATGAAAATGCGGGTCGGATCTCCGCATGCCAATCGTGGAGAACCCCTGATTCCAACTGATCAAGAAACTTAATCTTGGCCACCGCCCAACCAATAATGTTGTTGAGCTTCTTGTAGAGGGTCAGTAGGATGGCGGCAATCATGGTCAGAAACATCACCACCGTGATGCCGTTTTCACTGCGGGAGAGGAGATGACTGAAGTTCATTTCCTGTTTGATGAACTTGAAGAAGGTTTCGATTTCCCATCTCGATTTGTAGAGTTCTGTGATCTCGGCAGCGGAAAGAAACAAAACATTTGTCAGGAATTTCATTGCATGGTTCGTGTCTTTGGTTGTTCCCGTAATCATGCGAAAAGAAGTGTTAGCTGATTCTTTTTTCATGCCCTCATCGTTGGCAAACCGTACGATTTGATCGGCGGTAATCCGGAGTGTTGGTGTTTCCGTTTCGGTGAGCATAGCGTCCTCAATCACGCGCATCTTCTGTGTGCTGACACGCGAGATGAAGAAAACCCCTTGCGCATGGAAGTCGGCGAAGTTCTGTTTGCGCTGGATACCTCGATCAAAAATGGCGATTTGTAAGGATTTCCTCCGTTTCTTTTCAAGAATGAGCATGGGAAGTGCATTGTCTTCGGATAAATACTTCTGTCCTTTGAACAGCATGACCTGGACCGGAATGCCACCAGACAACTGTACGCCGAATTTTAATGTCTTGAATCCCGGGTTATCATCAAGCCCAACTTTCAGAAGTTTTGCTGACAGTGTTACGATCGTGGAGTCAATCTTGCTGACGGAGATCTTCCGTCGGTCAAACAACACGTTTTCAAGCTGGGGAGATCGGATGAGATGCTCAAAAATCTTTTCAAAGTAGTGGTAGTCAATTGTTGCGAGACGCATGCCGATTGCAGAATGTTTCACCGGTTTCGCCTGCACATTGAAGAGATTTTTGAACTTCTCCGACATGAAGATAGCTTCTAAGATTCGGAGGGAGATGCTTTTGCCGTTTAAGAATGCGAACAGAAAGAGTTTGAATATATGCTTGCCGTGGAGTTTTTTGACTGAGTAATCCACGCCGGTTTCGGAGGCGATGGTATCCAGTAGCGTATCGGGTACCAAATCGATCACGTCTTCAGCTTTCCATATTTTTTGTTTTTCCATTGTGTTTTTTGTTTGTTTTTTTAGAGTCATTGTCTTTATTTTAGCCTTTTATTAGGATTTTGGACAGTTGTGGGGGGGGGGTAGGTTTGGGGAATTTTTGTATACCAATAAATACACGCTATAGCGTTGAATTGGTGGTACACGATTTTTATACATGTCTCATGTCTAATGTTTCATATTGGAGTATTGAATATCAAAAAACCTCTAAGAGGATGCAGGGTTTATTGTTGTCAGATAGATTCCGTCGCGTTGATGGGAATTTTGGGCCAGCAATGTAAAACCCACCATATCTCCTCGATATGGTGGGTGTGCGTGTTGTTGTTAGAATTGGACGTTGTACCCGTCGATTTCTGGGATACGTCCGTCATGAATGTATGGAATATTCCCATCCGACCAGTCCATTCGTTTGAGACTGGCAATGAATGATGCTCCCGTAAGAATCATGGAGCTATCGATTGTCAGTGCCAAATGCATTGTTTGTCCGGCGGGAATGGTGATCAATGGCGACGGGATGTACACTTGCGTTTGATTCAGCGAGTAAATGGTTTGTGTCGCGAGAATTTTGTTCGTATTCAAATCCTTCAACGACACGTCGCCTTGCTGAACAAATCCGGCACCAATATTGGTTGAGAAACTTATCGTAAAGAGAAGGTAACTGTACATATTGATTTGTACAGCGTCTCTCTGATCCGCAGTGAGATCGAAATGCAGTATCTCGGTTTCGGAGCTTTTTGCAATAAAGCCGGATGGAGAAGTGGCAGCAAGCGTTACCGTCAGATCCGTTTTGTACGGCAGCGTGTATCGCTGCATCCTGGCCCCGATCCTTTTTCCGCCAATACCGGCTGTCAAACAAGGAGACATGGGTGAAAGTCGGAAGTCACCCCACGACGGGTTGATAAGGACTGGGTTGTCGGTAAAGTCCGTACCTCTGGGTGTAACAAACCCCTTTGATGTGTCCGTATTGACGTAATACGGAGTTAGATAGCCATTCCAGACATTGTTTCGTGTCGACGTTAGTGTTGCTTCACTGGCTTGGTCATAGTAAATAGCACCAGTCCAAAATGTAGCGAAAATGTTTTCCTCGAGCTCCAGATTTACTGTGTTATCTACCTTCACAGAGATGTCGTTTCCAAGAAAGGAACTGTGAGAAAGCTGGATATTGGTGCAGTCCGAGAACCAAGCACCCTTAGCGCCATACTGAACGATAGTGTCTGTGATCTTTACATTGCTACACCCAGTCAAACGGATGCTGTCGGATGCATTCCGAATGTAGACCCCAGAGATGCGAATGCCTTGAGCATAAGCACTGTCAATCCCTACAGCAGGCTGGGTATTCCAACCTCGTAACGTGAAATTTTCAATTGCAGAGTAGGAATGTATACGAAGCGCAATAACGCCGGGCGCACCAGTACCTTCCCAAATGACTTCGGTGTTATCAGCACCGGAACCACTCACAGTCACATCATTCCATATATCGACTGTGTCGGTGATAGAGTGTGTGCCAGCGGCGAGGTCAATCGTATCTCCGGCCCAAGCAAATCGCGCCGCCTCTTGCAGTGTCTTGTAGTCGCCCGGAACCTGAATGACTTTTCCTTGCGGGCGCGTGTGTTGCGTGGGAATCGGAGCGATCACGGTGTTGTTCGTGATGGATCCGGTGTACGCGGGCCTTCTGAAATGCCGCGTGAATGGTCGACCATCGTTCCTCTTGCATCCTCCGGTAACGACCACTGCGGCCGCGAACAGGACAACTGCAAACTTGGCGAATCTACGCATGTTGCACCTCCTTCAAGTGGGTTGGATTCGATTAACTTCGAACAGATTTTCATTTTCCTACATTCCCATCTGAAGCCGAACACTTCGTGATATGATGAGTGAAAAAGAAATAACCATGACGACCATGAAAAAAAATATGTGGA
>JAUYPR010000054.1 GCA_030695785.1 bacterium | reverse complement strand
CTGTGTTTTCCTCGGACGTGTCAGCGCGAATACGGGGGGAGATGCGGTGTTGAACTACATGGTTGGGGATGTCGTCTAAAAAGCGCGAGGGAAGATTTCTGCTGGTTCGGCCAAAGAGTAGTCGTTGCTCGGCAAAACTCAAAAACAGCCGTTCCTTCGCCCGCGTGATGCCTACGTAGCACAAGCGCCGTTCTTCCTCAAGGCTGGCAGGGTCAGCCATCGATCGCGCATGGGGAAACAAACCCTCTTCCATGCCTACCAGAAATATCGTGTGGTACTCAAGCCCTTTTGCGCTGTGCATCGTCATCAGCGTCAGCGCGTCTTTTTCTGCCGATACGCCAGCGGTTTGAATGGGATCGGTTTGTTCAACCAGCGCCACGTTTTCCAAAAACTCTACCATGTTTGGAAAGGTTTGTGCGACTGATCGCAGTTCCTTCACGTTCTCGCGCCGCATGAGCCCTTCCTCCGTTGACTCATCAAACTGTTCAAGAAATCCGGTTGCGGTCAACACGTGATCTAAAAGCTCAATGGTCGGACGGTCAGATGAGAGTTCTGTTCGAATGGCGTGAAACGCGGCGGTCCGTTTTTTTGGTAGGGCCAACAATCGTTCGTGCGCAACATGGTCGTTTGGATTTGCAACAAGCCGTAGAAACGCCAATAGATCTTTAATTTCTTTTCGGGCATAAAACCGCACCCCTCCCACCAATCTGTACGGGATCCCCGCGTGCAAGAGTGCTTCTTCAATCACACGCGATTGGGCGTTTGTGCGATACAGAATAGCCGCGTCGTTCTGTGGAATCTTCGAATCCGTAAGCGCGGCGATGATAAAGTTGACCTCGTCTTGTTCATCCGCCGCCTGATACACAGTGAGCAGCGGCCCTGTATTTTTCTGGGTCCACAACGACAGAATCGGGTGGGACGTGTTTTTGGAAATCACGGCTTCTGCCGCATCCAGAATGCGTTGTGTGGAGCGGTAATTTTGCTCCAGCCGAAACGTTTTGGCGTCGGGAAAATCTTCTTGGAAACGGTGAATGTTCCGCACATCTGCTCCCCTCCAACTGTAAATCGATTGACTCGCGTCCCCGACGACACAGATGTTGCGGTGCGTCTCGCTCAGGAGTTTCACCAAAAGGTACTGCACAGTATTCACATCTTGATATTCGTCCACAAGAATGTAGTGGAATTGGGTTTGGGCGCGGCGGAGAATGTCCGGATGCTGTTCAAAAAGGACAATGGTGAGGCGTAATAAATCGTCAAAGTCAACCGCCCCGCTCTCTGACAACATGCGCTGATAGACCGGATACACCTCGGCCGCGCGTTCTTGAAAATTGCCGTGTGCGACGCGTCGGTACTCGGCAGGCCCAATGAGTTCATTTTTTGCGCTCGAAATCGCTCCACGGATACTCATGGGAGAAACATCTTTCGTTGAACGGTTGAGTGTGGCCAACGCGCGCTTCACGGTCGAAAGTGCATCGTCTTCATCATAAATCATAAACCCCGGCGGGAGCCCAAGTGCAGATGCATGAACGCGCAGCATGCGGGCACAGAGAGAATGAAACGTCCCCATCATGGTTGGTACGCGGGAGACGAGTTTGGATAAACGGCCTCGCATTTCCCCCGCGGCTTTATTGGTAAACGTGGAGATGAGAATGTTTTGGGGGTCAATACCCTTCTTTGTGAGCAGAAACGCCGCTTTTTCCATGAGCACCCTGGTTTTCCCAGAGCCCGCACCGGCGAGGATGAGGATCGGGCCGTCTGTGGTGGTGATTGCTTCTTTCTGCACAGGGTTGAGAGGATTATTGACGGCAGGAGGGTTCATGGTATGATGAATTCTACCATGTTAACTCTGTTGGACTTTTATGCTGACTGGTGTGGACCGTGCAAAGTAATGAAGCCGACGATGGATGAAATTCTGAAAGAATTTTCGGGCAAGATTGCACTCAAAGAGATCGATGTGGATGCGCAAACCGAGATTGCCAGCCGTTACGGTATTAGTTCCATCCCCACCCTTGTGTTTGAAAAAGACGGGCAGGAAGTTGCCCGGTTTATTGGTGCGCAATCAAAACAAGCCTTGGTTGCTGAGATTCAAAAACACCTGACCTAATCTCCATGCGTCGCATACACGTCGTTGCCAATTGGAAGGCGAACCTCACCGCGGAGGAAGCGCTTGTATGGTTGGATGCGGTTGGACCGCAGTTGCGGTTAGTGGACCGCGTCACTGTTTGCCCGCCGTTTCCATCCCTTATTCCTATGATGGAGCGGGCGAAGAAACGCGGATATTTTCTGCGGTTTGGCGTGCAAACCATTGACCCAACACCCTCGGGTGCACATACAGGTGACGTGACGGTGGATCAGCTTCCGGAGGGGCTTGAGCTTTGTTTGGTCGGGCATAGTGAACGCAAGGCCGAGCACGGGGAAACCATAGAAACCATGCAGGCGCAAATTGTGCGTTGCCGTGAACACACCATTTTGCCTTTGGTGTTTTTTGAGCAGCCAAGTGAAGTTTCCATGCTGACGAATGAGTTATCGGCTCACCCCACGCTCGTATATGAACCCGCGTCCATGATTAGCACGAATAACCCAACCCCAGCGTCTGTAAAGCAAACGATAGATTCGATTGACGTCGTTGCCTCGAGCCTGGATCGTCTGCTTCCGCGCCGAACGATTGTGCTGTATTATGGTGGAAGTGTTGACACAGCCACTCTCCCCGGAATCATCGGAAATGCGACCATTGCAGGTGTCGTGGTCGGGCACGCGAGTCTAGAACCGGCGTCATTTTTGGAGATTATCCGTGACTGTCGGTGACCGACCATTCCCCAGGCTGCGCCGCCGGGCGACCGCGTTTTTTCGCCGCATCCCGCTTTCTCGGCGCGGATGGTTCGTGGCGTTTGTGGTTCTTCTATTGCTTTTTGTATCCCCCTTTCTCTGGCGCGGCGCTGTGACACTCATCCGCGTGCCGGCGGTCATGATCTCATTGTTGTCTCCCGGGACCCCCAATTTGGAACACACCAACGGCCGAACGAACATTCTGCTTTTGGGTACGGCAGGTGGGAGCCATGAGGGCGCGAATTTGACGGATACCGTTATGGTTGCGAGTATTGATCTTGCGACGAATGACGTGGCATTGTTTTCGCTGCCGCGGGATTTGTGGATTCCGACACTCAATGGTGGGAGCCGTGTGAATGCCG
Source organism: bacterium (assembly GCA_030695785.1). Taxonomy (GTDB): domain Bacteria; phylum Patescibacteriota; class Microgenomatia; order JAUYPR01; family JAUYPR01; genus JAUYPR01. The sequence continues at coordinate 26,920 of JAUYPR010000054.1, read as the reverse complement.
CGTACGCATTAGGAGAGGTGAAGCGGAAAGGCGGCGGATTGGTGTTGGCGAATGCAATCGTGGAAGAAGTATTGAATCTGCCGATTCACTTCACACTCCGCATTGACTTCTCTGCTTTTGAGCGGGCGATAGATCAAATGGGCGGGATTAGTATAGATGTTGAGCGGTCGTTTGTTGACGCCCGCTACCCGATTGCTGGCAAGGAAAATGATCCGTGTGCTGGCGATACGACCTATAGCTGTCGGTATGAAACTATTTCCTTTGACAAAGGAGAGAGAAAAATGGATGGGGCAACCGCGCTGAAGTTTGTCCGTTCCCGCATGGGCACGAACGGTGAGGGAACTGATTTTGGCCGTACCCGTCGGCAACAGGAAGTACTGGAAGCAGTGCAGAAAAAAATCTTATCCGCGAGTATTCTTCTCCAGCCCGGCCGTGTAAAGGGATTGCTGGATACTTTTGGGGAGAGTATAGATACCGACATCGAGCCCGATAAACTGGGGGAGTTTTACAAACTTGCCCGACGCATTCGGGAAAGCACATTGCGCGCCTATGTCCTTGAAGACGAAAGTCCGGATGCTTTATTAGTCAACCCGCCGATTCAACAGTATAGAGGTCAATGGGTGCTTCTCCCTCGGGTTGGAAGCGGGAAATGGGATGAAATCCATGCGTGGGTAGCGATGGTGTTGACCACCCCCTCGTACGTGCAGCTAACCCCTCGGCCAGAGGCCGACCGTCCTCTGGACGGCGTCGCTACCCAGAGCGCTACTCCATCAGCGAAATGAGATTGATAAATCTAGATCATCGTCAAAAGCGTGGTCTATTCTTTTCTTTTTCTATCGCGACGACGGTTGAGATCGGAAGGAACTCACCAGCCCTCCACCAACCAAGATGATCCCGAGAAGCAGCATCCAGGCGATTGGATTGAAGCTTGCGGTATCAGGAAGACCACCACCGACAGGAACAGTGGTTGCGCTCGGCGTCGCGCTTGGGGTGGGTCGCGGTGTTGGGGATGGAGAGGGTTTGGGCGTGGGAGATGGTGTAGGCGAAGGTGATGGCGCAGGCAAAGGTGAGGGCGACGGCGCAGTTCCGGCTACAGTAAACGTGCGCGTGATGGTTTCGCCGCTGGGCGTGCGAATAGTGAGCGTGTGTTGTCCTGGAGTTAATTGAGCCGACGGCGTGAAGTTCCAACTGCCATCGGGGTTGACGATGATGGTCGCTGTTTGCGGGTTGTCTGATTCAACGGTGACGGTGAGGCTATCTCCCGCTTTTCCGGTTCCGGAAAATGTTGGGGAACTGGTTGCGAGTTTATCGTTGTCGCGCAGATTGACGGTCACATCAGCTTGGCGAGCCGCACCCGCGTCCCCAAATTTTTGCTCTTCGCCAAGTTTGATATCCGGAACAGTGGTGTCATCCGCAAACGTTACATTCCATGTTGCACTTGCGCTGTCTCCTTTCCCGGTTTGTACAAAGATATCCACCGGATTTTGTTTTGGCGGGAAGGAGAGAAAGGCGCGTCCGTCGGCCGTCCGTTTATCCGTGAGCGGAATGCTCCACCGACCCGAGGCAGAGGTGAGGGCTGAGAGTGTTGTTGCATCAAGCGTCAAAAACACCAACGAACCCTCGACCCCCTTTCCATCGACGCCAAGGATTTTTCCCTGGAGAATTGGTCGTTGCGGCGGGGATTCGGCAAGCGGCGGTGCAGTGGTGAACGTAAACGGTGTTCCGTTGTTGTCCACAACCTCATCATTCGCACCAATACCATAGAAATATGCCGTCCCAGCCTCAAGATTTTTCAGGGTGATGTGATGTGTTGTGCCTGCCGTCTGGCTCCGCGCATCATCCAGCGCGGTCGTTTCCATGCGCTCTTTTGTTTTTCCATAGCGGATAAAGCCGGTTGTGTCCGCATCAGTTGTCCAGGCAATACTGATGCTTCGGTCGGAAAGATTGGTGAGTTTCACACTTGAAGGTTTGTGGGGAGGTGAAGCGCGTGACGTCAGGAATTGGACTCCTTGGGTCAAGATCGTGCCCGCAACCAGCCCGCCCACAATAATGAGCAGGGCAAGCAAAGTCGGAATCGTCTTTTGTTTCATTGGCAGACTATGTTCATTCTATCAGCCTTGAGAACCCTACAACCCTGCGGATGGGGTGCCTTGGGGAGGTGGACTTGCAGAGGGTGAAGAAGTTGGTTGTGGGGCCGAAGGCCCTGAGCCTGTCGAAGGGGTTGGTGTCGGATTCGTGACAGGTGTTGTACTGGGCGTATATTCCTCAAACGTCGGTCGCTCCTGCAGTTTTTTTAATACATCTGCCTTGATGTCGGTTGAAAACGGCGCGGCTTTTTCCGCGATGGGACGGACAATCTCTTTTTTTTGCGCCAAAAACACTTCCACCCCAATCCACACAACCATGGTGAAGACCGTTATTCCAAGCAAGATGATGGTGCGGTTCATAAGCCTCATATTATTTCTCCAAAATTTGCCCTTTCTGCTCCGGCGCTTTTTGTCCCTGCCCGCTCGCGTCGTCAGTTTTTGGAACGCGCGAAGGTGTGCGGATGGAAAGCTGGAGCGTCGATGAAGAAATGGTCATCGTGGAGATCACGAACAAGCGGCGTGCGGTATGAAGGTCTTTCGTAAACGCCAAGAGTTGCCGTTCTGGACCCACGGCAGTGAGGGTGTATGTTAAATCTTGTGTCGTCATCGTCACGTCCTCATCCGGTTTTGGAAATGCATAGACGGCGCGATCCAGCCGAATGCTTTGGAGCCGCACGCGGTTTTTCGTGGCAATGCGTTCAATGGTCAAAGCCGTGCGTCCGACATCCGGATCCGGAGGAATGGCTTGGGCAAGCAGGGCGTTTTGTCCAAGTGTTTCGGCTTGTGTCAGAATGGTTTGCGCGCGTGACAACGCATCGATTTTTGCTTGAAACGAATCGGTGACTTCTTTGAGCGCTTGATATTCCCGACGCAGGGTAAAGATAGTCAGCAATGTGGGGCGGATGGCAAACCAGCCAAACACCAACAGGGCCAAAAAAGTCAACCCGAGTTCTGTATATGAGCGGCCGGTTTTTGAATTGAGCATCGGCTTGAGCCGTTTATCGTAGAGGTCGCTTTTCGGCTGAAAGTGCGGAAGCTTCATGGTTGAGGTATCTCCTTCAGTTCTGCGGTCGCAGAAAATGTGATGCCATCGCGGCTGGCCGAGACGTTGCCGATAGAAACATTGCTCAAAAGTGTGGACGTCTGAAGCATTTGATACAACGTCGTAAACGATGGCTGAGAGGATGCTTTGCCTTGAAAACGCACATTGTTTTTATCATCCAGTGCGATGGTGTCGAGCGTGATACCTGGTGGAAGTTGTTCGTAGAAAGAAAAAAGCGTGGATGCGGCATCGTGTTGATTTGCCAATTTGGTTCCGGCGTCGTTCACGGTTCCTTGGAAATCAAGAAACTGGTGTTCGATCTTTGCGAGCGAGGCAACAATGCCTCTTTGCCCTTCGAGCTTCTCGTATGCATCGGCAATATCCGCATCGAGTTTGAACCGCATGGCAAACACGCCGATCACTAAAAATTCAGTGAGAATGAGAATGAGGCGGCCGTATGTGAGCGCCCATGCACTTGCGCGGGCAAATTCAATTTTTGCCTTTGTTACGGCAAAGAGGTTGATCCGCACATGCGGCTGGGCAGGCTTCATAGGTTAACTGGTCGGTCGTCGCGCAAGCTGAGATTTTAGTCGGGCTGCTTTGTTTGGGTGGATGAGATGCCGTTTTGCCGCGCGGTCAAGAAGTGAAAACGCGCTCGACAAATCTTTTGCGGTCGGCTTCGACACGACGCGGTCCAGGGCATGCTTGAGGGTCGTTTTCACTGCACGGTTGTGTTGCGTGCGTTTTCTATCTTGTCTCAGTTTTTTGATCGCCGAGCGTAATATTGGCATACGGTCATTATACACCAGTATAACAGCTTCTACACCAGACGAACGTTTCCTTCTAGACGCAATTGGGGGGAATGAGTATACTAAGGCAGATGAAAAAATATCCGCAGATTCTCTCGGCCGCAACGATCATTATGCTGATGATGTTGGCAAGCCGCATTCTGGGGATTGTGCGCGAACGATTATTGGTCAGCATTTTTGACCGCACGCTCGAAAGCGATGTGTACCGCGCCTCGTTTCTGATTCCCGACACGCTGTTCGATATTTTCATCTTTGGGGCGTTATCGGTTTCGTTCATCCCCGTGTTTACGAGTTATCTTTCAAACGACCAAAAAGAGAGCGCGTTTCGCTACGCGAACAGCCTCTTATCCGTCTTTCTGTGCGCTTTCCTTGTGGTGGCGCTGGTGCTCGGTATTGTTGCGCCGAGTCTTGCGCACCTTTTGCTGGTTGGGTATGTTGGCGATTATCCAGAGACACCGGTCTTATTTGGGAATCTCACACGACTTTTGCTTTTGGCGCAAGTCTTTTTTGTCCTGTCGGCGTTTCTGACCGGAATCTTGCATTCGTTTCAACGATTTTTTCTTCCGGCTGTTGCATCTGTTGTGTACAATGTCGCCATTATTTTGGGCATTGTGTTGTTTTCTTCGGAATTCGGAATTTACGGTCCTGCGTTGGGCGTGGTTATGGGTGCGTTTTTCCATCTCCTTATCCAGATTCCCTTGGTATGGAGACTGGGTTTTCGTTATGAGTTTCTGTGGAACATCACTGACCCGGGTTTCCGCGAGACACTCCGGCTCATGATTCCGCGCGTGGTTACAGCAATCATGATGCGTTTTGCTGATGTAGTCATGGTGCCAATCGCAAGCTTGGTTGCCATTGGAAGTTACACGGTGTACAACATCGCGTTCATTTTGCAAGGCGTGCCAGTTGGGCTCTTTGGCTTATCCATTGCGCAAGCAGCACTGCCTTCTTTGTCAAGTGCGTATGCGAAAAAAGACATGGGCATGTTTCAAGACATTGTGGTGCATGGGATTCGACAGATTTTGTTTTTTATCGTCCCGGTTGCGGCCATGCTCATTGCGCTCCGTATCCCTATTACCCGCTTGGTCTACGGAGCCAAAACATTTCCATGGGAAGCAACCGTGTTAACCGGGCAAACACTGTCGCTTTTTAGTGTAAGTTTGTTCGCACAAGCGCTGGTTCTTTTATTCAGCCGCTGTTTTTATGCCATGCACAATCCTATAACCCCATTAAAAATTATTGGGTTTTCAACCCTGACGACCGTGGTTGCCAGTTTCGCGCTGGTGTTTTGGTTTGGCTGGAATGTGGATGGGCTGGCCTTAGCATTTTCCCTTGGCAGCATAGTGAATGCGTCCTTGTTGTTCATCGCACTCGACCGAGTATTGGGGGGGTTTGATTATCAAAAGCTCATCGGACCGACATTAAAGATTGCTGTGGCGGGGAGCATGATGGCGTTCGGACTTCGGATTCTCATGAAGCAGCTTGACTTGGTGGTCTTTGATACGACGAGAACCATTAACCTTATTTACCTGACGGCATCAGTCAGTATCGTTGGGTTAGGAATCTACCTGCTACTTGTGTGGATCCTTCGGGTTGAGGAGCTACGTGAATTTCTCGCGCTCTTTCGGCGGTTGACCGGTTGGCGTAAGACCCTGAGGCTGACCGAAGAGCTCATCGAACCGCAACAGAAGTAACGCATGGATCAACAATATATCCGTAATTTCTCGATTATTGCACACATCGACCACGGAAAGTCTACGCTGGCGGATCGGCTGCTCGAACTCACTGGAACAGTCAGCAAAGATAAGCTCCGGGCACAGCACTTGGATCGTATGGATCTGGAACGGGAGCGCGGAGTGACGATTAAACTGAAACCCGTGCGTATGCAGTATACGCTTGATGGCTCTAAATACATGCTGAACCTTATTGATACTCCCGGCCATGTTGATTTTTCCTATGAAGTTTCTCGGTCATTAGCTGCCTGCGAGGGTGCATTGTTGATTGTAGATGCGACCCAAGGTATCCAAGCGCAGACATTAGCGCATGCGATGAAGGCATTGGAAGAAAATCTCGATATTATTCCCATCGTCAACAAAATTGACCACACGAACGCCGATATCCCAGGAACGATGCAGCAGCTGCACGACGTATTTGGCTTTAAAGAAGAAGAAATTCTCCAGGTTTCTGCAAAAGAAGGAACGAATGTGGAGGCAGTGCTGCGGGCAATTATTGAACGCATGCGAGCCCCAACAGGGAATCCGCATGATCCTTTGCGTGCGCTCATCTTTGATTCCAGTTACGATGCGCATAAAGGAGTTATTGCAGACGTTCGCGTCGTGGATGGGTCAATCAGAAAGGGCGAGGGGATTCATTTTGCCGCATCCGGCGTTGATGCTCCGTCCGTCGGTGTTGGTGTGCGGACGCCTGATCTTCAGCCGGCCGACCTCTTGTCAGCCGGGATGGTCGGAATCATCGAAACCGGATTCAAAGATATCCATCACGTCCACGTTGGGGATACGGTGATATCCCACATGGACACTTCTCCTTTGCCCGGCTACAAACCAGCGAAGTCAATGGTGTTCGCAAGTTTGTTTCCGATGAGCGCCGATTCTTACCTTACGGTGCGGGATGCGTTGGACAAACTCAGGTTAACCGATGCAGCATTGGTGGTACGCCTGACTTCCTCAAAAGCGTTGGGCAACGGGTTCCGGTGCGGGTTTTTGGGGTTGTTCCACGCGGAAATTGTGCAGGAACGGTTAACGCGCGAATTTGGGCTGGATACTCTTCTGACCACGCCAAATGTTGTGTACCGCATTGATGGTGTTGAGGTGGAAAACCCCATTGAGACTGACTTTTCCCATCAATCCATTGAAGAGCCGTGGGCGACATTGTCTATCTTCTCGCCCAATAGATGCATCGGCCCGCTTATGCAAGTGTGTCAGGAGCGTCGGGGGACGTATCAAACCACCGAACATATTGGTGAACAGGCGAAGTTGGTGTATGTGATGCCGCTTTCCGAAATTATGACCGGATTATTTGCCAGTCTCAAAACCGCCTCCAGCGGGTACGCGTCTATGGATTATGAAGTGTTTGAGTACCGACCAGTGGATGCGGTGCGACTGGATATTCTTTTAAATCACGAGCCAGTGGAACCGCTTTCAAGAATTGTCGTGGCTGACCAGGCAGAACGCATCGGACGGAGTCTGGTTGAGAAATTGAAAGAGATTCTCCCTCGCCAGCAATTCGCCGTTCCGGTGCAGGCGGTGATTGGTGGGAACATTATCGCGCGGGAAACATTGCCGGCGTTTCGGAAAGATGTGACGGAAAAACTCTATGGAGGTGATCGGACGAGAAAAGATAAACTTTTGGAAAAACAGAGGAAAGGGAAAAAGCGTTTGTCTACCTTCGGCCGTGTGAACATTCCCCAAGACGCCTTTTTCACACTGTTTGCGAACAGTTAACCTCTCCACCCTTGCCCGCATGTGGCTTTTGGAGCGCTTGCAGGCGACGAATGGATAGGATTTCCGTCCTAGCCCAAATGTTGTAAGTTTACATTTTGATGTAAACTTACAACAAGCGAACGCTTGGACAATGGAACATTGCAAGCGGAGCTTGACAAGGTTTAGCAGTCGTGATATAAGGGTGCTAATGAACGAATTGTCGGACCGGCAAAAGGCTCTTTTGAAAGCCGTTGTTGAAACCTACATCGAGACCGCCGAACCAGTGGGGTCGGGAACCATTGAACAAAACAACAACCTCGGCGTATCCCCTGCCACCATCCGGAATGAAATGGTGCGTCTCACGGAACTCGGCTATTTGCGCAAACCGCATTCCTCTGCCGGCCGTTCTCCAACCGGCCAAGGCATCAAATTCTACATTCACGACCTGATGAAGCCAAAAGAATTATCGGTGAAAGATGAAGTTGCCATCAAGGAAAAGTTGTGGGAAGACCGGTTTGAATTCGCGCGTCTTATGCAAGAAGCCACGCGCGCGCTGGCTTCCCAAACCCACGCATTGGCCGTGGCCATGACCGATGATGATGAGATGTATGCGGCAGGGACGGCGAATATTCTGGATATGCCCGAGTTTTTCGATATTGATGTGACGAGGGAGGTTTTGACCATGCTGGATGAGAGTGGTCGTTTGCGCGACATTTGCGCACTCTCCGTCACCAACGAGCCGATCCATGTGATTTTAGGTGAAGACATTGGGCAGGAATATCTGCAGCCGATTGGGATTGTATTTACCAGGTTCCAGGGTCCGCGGAACCGGCAGGGCACCTTGGGGGTTATCGGGCCCATGCGCCTGAATTATCCCGTGGTCGTGCCTGCGGTTCGCTATATCACCGACCTCATTGACGAAATGTCGCATTCGTGGTAAACACTATGACAGCAAAAAAAGATGATCATCAGATTGTAGAACTGACCCGCCGGCTGGACGAGGTGACACATCAATGGAAGCGGGCGGTTGCAGATTATCAGAATTTGGAGCGGCAAACAAACGAGGCAGAAAAAGTCATTGTCGGAGCAGTGAAATCTGCAACCTTGGCCCGACTCCTGCCGCTTCTGGATGGGTTGGAAACAGTGGTGCAATCATGTCCGCAAAAGGAGCGGGAAAACAGCTGGTTTGAGGGGGTTGCGATGGTTGTTGCACAGTGGAAAGATGTTTTGAGAGATGAGGGAGTTGGGGAAATCGCAGCAGATGGACAACCGTTCGATCCGAAACTGCACGAAGTTATCGACACTGTTGAGGGAGAAGATCCAAACATGATTGCACATGTGTACACAAAAGGGTATTGTATAGGAACAATGTTGTTGCGGCCTGCGCGCGTGCGGGTGACTGTAAAGAAGGAGCAAAAGCCTCATGAGTAAAATTATTGGAATCGATTTAGGCACAACGAATTCGGTGGTCGCCATTATGGAAGGCGGGAAGCCGAAAGTAATCCCCTCATCTGAAGGGGAAAATATTGTGCCGTCGGTCGTGGATCCGGTCAAAAACATTGTCGGCCGGGTGGCCAAGCGCCAAATCGTCCTCAATGCAAAAACAACGATTTTTTCGGTCAAGCGGCTTATGGGCCGGAAGTTTACTGATGAAGAAGTACAAAAAGGTTTGAAATGGCTGCCGTATGAGGTTACAAAGGGCGAGAACGATATGGTCGTTGTGGTCGTGGAAGGAAAAGAATACACCCCGCAAGAAATCTCCAGCCGCGTTCTTCAAAAACTCAAGGTAGACGCAGAAAGTTATCTTGGAGAAAAAGTCACGGATGCGGTCATAACCGTCCCCGCCTATTTTGATGATGCCCAGCGCCAAGCGACGAAACAAGCGGGCGAAATTGCCGGATTGAATGTGAAACGGATCATTAATGAGCCTACGGCTGCAGCTTTGGCTTACGGGCTTGATAAAGCAAAAGCGCATACGATCGCAGTCTATGACCTTGGGGGCGGCACGTTTGATATCTCCATTTTGGAGCTTGGCGAAGGGGTGTTTCAAGTGAAGTCCACCGCGGGCGATACACACTTGGGCGGGGATGACATTGATCAGACCATTGTTGAGCATTTGGTCGCATTCTTCAAAAAAGAACAAGGGATCGACCTTTCTTCCGACAAACAAGCCATGCAGCGTTTGCGCGACGCGGCGGAAAAAGCAAAGATCGAACTCTCCTCTACGCAAGAGTCTGAAATTTCACTGCCGTTTATTACGGCCGATGCGACTGGGCCAAAACACTTCCAATTCAAACTTACGCGGGCCAAACTCGTGGAGCTTGCGAGAGCCTTGATCGACAAAACCTTCAAAGCGTGCGGGCAAGCCCTCAAAGACGCGGGGTTGGATGTGAGTAAGGTTGACGAAGTTGTTTTGGTTGGGGGTCAAACCCGCATGCCGGCGGTTGCTGATGCAGTGAAGAAATTTTTCGGCAAAGAGCCGCACAAAGGCATCAACCCAGACGAAGTGGTGGGCATCGGCGCTGCAATTCAAGGCGGGGTGTTGGCTGGGGATGTCAAAGATGTGCTGCTTTTGGACGTGACCCCGCTCAGCCTTGGGGTAGAAACATTGGGCGGGGTGATGACGATTCTTCTCAGCCGCAACACCACCATTCCAACCAGCAAAAGCGAGATCTTTTCTACTGCCGCAGACGACCAACCACAAGTGGAAATTAACGTCCTGCAGGGTGAACGGCAAATGGCCGTGGATAACAAGACGTTGGGGCGGTTTGTGCTCGACGGCATTCCATCTGCCCCCCGCGGCACACCGCAGATTGAGGTGACGTTTGATCTTGACGCAAATGGCATTTTGAATGTAAGCGCGAAAGAAAAGAAGACGGGTAAGGAGCAAAAGATCACGATTAAAGGATCAACCGGGTTGGATAAGGCAGAAGTCGAGCGGATGGTCACGGAAGCAAAAATGCGAGAAGAGGAAGATAAAGGGAAGCGTGAACTTGCGGATAGCCGCAACCGGGCCGATACCGTTGTGTATACGGCAGAAAAAGCACTCAAAGACGCGGGCGAAAAGGTGACGCCAGACGTCAAAAAAGAGGTTGAAGATGCAGCCGCTGCGCTGAAAGCGGCAGCGGAAGCAGGCAAAAAAGATGACATCGAGCAAAAAATCACCCTCCTCCAGTCTGTTACAGGGAAAATTGCTCCGACCTCACCACCGCCAGGATCATCAGCGCAAGAGCCGCATACGGACTCGTCAGAAAAGACAAAACCAGGAAAGGACGAAGGCGAGACAGTTGAGGGCGAGGTTGTAGATGACGGCGGAGAGAAATAACTTGCCGTGGCAAAACGCGACTACTATGATGTCCTGGGGTTATCCAAAGATGCAACAGACGCAGAGATAAAAGCAGCCTACCGCAAGCTCGCGCGTCAACACCACCCTGACGTCAACAAATCTCCAGATGCGGAAGAGAAATTCAAGGAAGTCAACGAGGCGTTTCAGGTATTGTCCGACCCGCAAAAGCACGCGGCGTACGACCGGTTTGGACACGCAGCCTTTCAGCCCGGCAGTGGAATGGGTGGAGCTGGATCTGAAACGACCGGCTTCCCTGGAGGCGTGCGGGTGGATTTCGACTTCGGCAACAGTGGATTTGCCGATCCGTTTGAAATTTTTGAGCAGTTTTTCGGCGGTACCCCCTTTGGGGGCTTCCGTCCACAGCCCACCTACCGCCTCAGCGTCGCCTTTGACGAAGCACTGGTGGGGTCGGAAAAAGAGGTGGAGGTGGAAGGCAGGCGCATCCGCGTCAAAGTTCCGCCCGGGGTTGATACCGGTACCCGCATCCGTTTTGACACCTTTAGTGTGGTTTTGAATGTTGCCCAGCACCCGCGTTTTCAAAGAGACGGCGCCGATATGCACGATGCGCTTGACATTACCCCTGCCCAAGCCGCACTGAGCGACCACATTGAAGTTCCAACGGTGTTCAAACCAGTCACGATCAAAATCCCTGTCGGTATCCAATCGGGCACAGCCATTCGGCTCGCTGGCAAGGGGATGCCCCATCTCCGCGGCGGCGGAACCGGCGATCACTATGTGCATGTGCGGGTTGTCATCCCCAAAAAAATCTCCAAAGAAGAGCGGACTCTCTACGAACAGCTCCGTGCGCTCGAAGACAACGACAAGAAAGAGGCTTGGTGGTGACAGAAAAAAAGCAGCAAAACAACTATGCATTTATCGACAGCCAAAACCTCAACCTGGGAATACAGAAGATGGGTTGGGGGTTGGATTACCGGAAATTTCGCGTCTATCTCGAAGAGAAATATCACGTTACAAAAGCATTTCTTTTTATCGGTTTTGTCCTCCTAAATCAAGGATTGTACGATCGGCTTCAAGAGTGTGGTTTTCTTCTGGTATTCAAGCCGACGATTCCTGATGCTGATGGAAAGATTAAGGGGAACGTCGATGCTGATTTGGTCTTGAAGGCAGTCCTTGAGTGTGAGCATTACGATAAAGCGGTCGTTGTTTCAAGCGACGGTGATTTTTATTCGTTAGTGAAATATCTGTACGAACAGAGGAAACTAGAAACCGTCTTAAGTCCGGATAAACGACACTGTTCAAGCCTCCTGAAGCAAACAGCAAAGGAACGCATACGGTTTATGGAAAATTTACGAGAGAAACTTGAATACAAAAAGGGGCAGCAGGAGGATAAAAAGAAAAAGCACCGCCAAAGGACAAAACCTTAAGAGGTGCTTTTTCCTAGAAATACAGAACTAAGTATACGAAAAAACCTTTTGGAAGTCAAGTGTACAAAAAAAACTGGGAGACCCTCGAGGCGTTTAAGGGAAATATTTCGGCCTATTGACCCCTGGTTGACTCAGGTCTTCGACTCTGAGGGTTGAGCCCTCAGGCTCAGACTCGAATGAGAGCCTGCCGAATGGATTTGACTTATCTTACAGTCTTTGCTACTATTTTTCTAGATTAATATTTTAACTAATATTTTAACCAATCATTTAACTGATATTTAACTAATACTGAACTAATTTATATAAAGTATGAATACAATTATTGTAAAGCCACGTTCTTTGTCTCATTTATGCTTGAGGCATTGGTTCTATCAATCATTGATGTTGTCAAAACAGCCCTTGAGATAAAACGGAGTGAGTTTATTCATAGACAGGAAGTATTAGGACCTGAGAAACTGGTGTTAAAGCCATTTATTAAAAGAGGTGAAATACAATTTAAAATCTTAGCAAGACTCACCAGGGGTAAGATTACCAGACCAACACTAGTAACATACTTACAAAGAGTAGTTGAGCTAGATGTTTTAAAAAGACGTGAAGCAGGCAGAAATACTTACTATACTCTGAATTTTGAATCACCTGAAGAAGAAACACTAAAGAGGCGGCTCATCTTTGCTAAACAAAAGCTTTCCTATATACCGGATGACATAAAGTTGGTATAAACAAAGCTTGTGTCCTTCGGACTAAAGAGGAGGACTCCGTTGATATTGAGAGTATGTTAAAATATAGTTATGATTCCAAGTATACATTTCAGACCAGCTCTTTTTTGGGATACAGATCCGAAGAAACTTGATATACAAAAGCATGCAGAATATATTATCGAACGGATTATGGATTTTGGTAATGAGGATGAGGCTCGGTGGATGCGGCGATATTATCCTAAATCGCTCCTTGCGGAAGTAGTAAGAAAGTCAAGAGTTTTAGGCTCAAGCAGTAGAAAATTATGGACAGTACTCACCAGAAGATAAAACTTAGCTTTTCCCACATACCCGCTACTACTCAAAAAGCACTTGATCTGTTGTCGAAGCAAGATTGGATCATAAAAAATGGTTGGTATTTAGCAGGAGGTACAGCATTAACATTGCAATTCGACCACAGAACATCTGTTGATCTCGATTTTTTTACTCATCATAAAGATTTTGATGCAGGATTCATTTCAACGGCGTTGCTTCCCTATAAATGGGTCATAACACGAACAGATAAAGGAACATTGTATGGTGAATTAGAAGGAACGAAAATCAGTTTTATTGCCTACCCGTACTTTGTTCCGAAACAACCGTTTATCACATATAATTTTATAAACATTTTAGATGCTCAAGATATTGCTGTAATGAAAATAATTGCAATAAGTCAGAGAGGAAAAAAACGGGACTTTTTTGATCTCTACTGGTACATAACGCAACGAGAGCCACTGCTTAATATCATTGAGCGCGTAGCCACCCAATACCCAAATCTAGAACATAACTATCACCATATTATAAAAAGCCTTATGTTTTTTGAAGAAGCAGAAGAAGATCCAGAGCCGCAGATATTCTTTGATGCAACATGGGAGCAGGTAAAACAACATTTTATTAGCATAGTACCAAGTGTAGCAGATAAACTTCTTTAAATCATAATACAACTGGTGGAGACACAGGACAAACACCACAGTCTTGAGGACAGTTGCTACATGTTTCATGATCTGGTTGGCATTTGTTGTCTGTACCGCATTTGTGGGTAGCTAAAGCAGGAGAAATTGCACCAAAGAATAAACTGAAGAGAATGAAGAAGAAAAATAGAGTGTACTTTGACATTCTTGGGCAGAAATTTGACATAGAGATAATCGAACCTAATTTTAGTATACCCGACTTGGATGATATCCATCATTGTACTTCCTCACAATGGTGGATATGAAAGGAAAATATTTCGGCCGCTTGACGTATACATAGTCTCCACGGTATAATCTTCCTGACGAATTTTTGATGCAAGGAGGCGGCGGGGTAACCCGCTTTTTTCAAACCTATGCAAGGGCTACCACGAACCGAATTTGCAGCTGCCTTAAACCAGGTCTGCGCCGAGCGCAGCATTGACCCCGCTATTGTGTTGGATGCCATGAAGGCCGCAATTCTTGCCGCCTTCCGTAAAGACTTCCCCGATGTTCTGGCAGAAGACGAAGAGCCAGACGTGCAGATTCAAGAAAAAGATGGCGCCATCAAGATTATCAAAGACGGCAAAAACATCACGCCCGCCGGCTTTGGCCGCATTGCCGCACAAACCGCAAAGCAAGTGATTCTCCAGCGCATCCGCGAGGCAGAGAAAAAGGCCATCTTCGACGAATTCGAAGGAAAGATCGGAACCCTTATGAACGGAATGGTCCAGCGCGTGGAGGGTCCGGTAGTAGTGGTGGACTTAGGAAAAGCAGAGGGCATTATGCCGCCGCAGGAACAGGTGAGGTCCGATGGATATAACCCCGGACAGCGGTTGAAATTCTACGTGGTTGGGATTCGCCCCGGCCCGCGCGGAAATGAAATTATTGTGTCGCGCAGCCACAAGGGTTTGGTGGAGAATTTGTTTAAGCTCGAGGTACCGGAAATGTCGTTTGGGTCGGTGGAGATCAAAGTGATCGCACGCGAAGGCGGCGAGCGAACAAAAGTTGCGGTTGTCTCAAACCAACCCGGTGTGGATCCGGTCGGAAGCTGTGTTGGTCAAAAAGGCGTGCGGGTGCAAGCGGTCATTAATGAAGTCGGCGAGGAAAAAATTGACATCATTCAATGGTACGAGGATCCCATTCAATTTATTACTGCGGCCCTATCTCCCGCAAAAGAGATCGTGGTGAAGATTGATGAAGAGAACAAAGAAGCAGATGTGGCGGCCCCTGAAGACCAGCTCTCACTGGCTATTGGGCGCGGCGGGCAAAACGTTCGGCTGGCGTCAAAGTTGACCGGCTACAAAATTAATATCCATGGGTTTGATGAGATGTAACTTCTATGACACAAACTCGTCCGCCGATTGTCGCGATTTTAGGCCATGTTGATCATGGCAAAACCACATTGCTATCCGCCATCCGTAACACGCGCATGCCCAAAGAAGCGGGCAACATCACGCAGGGGATCGGCGCATTTTCTGTTCCAGACGCCAAGGGCAAACGCATCACGTTTCTCGACACCCCCGGACACGAGGCGTTTTCAAAGATGCGGCGCCGCGGCGTGGATGTTGCAGATATTGCAATCTTAGTGGTTGCGGCTGACGATGGTGTGAACGTACAAACGAAAGAAGCGATTGTGCATATTCACGCGGCCAAAACGCCCATGATTGTTGCGATCAATAAAATGGATCTTCCCACAGCACAACCTGACCGAGTGAAGCAGGGGCTTGCGGAAAATGGGGTGTTGGTTGAGGGGTATGGAGGGGATGTGGTGACTGTTCCCGTTTCTGCGACAAAGGGCACCGGTATCGACGATCTCTTGGAAATGATTCACCTGGTTGCCGAGATGCAAGAGCTGAAAGCAGATCCAAAGGCTTTGTTTGCAGGCGTGATTATTGAGTCACGGTTAGACCCGCACCGTGGTCCGCTCGCAACGGTGCTGGTCAAAGAAGGAACACTTCAAAAAGGCATGACGATCTATGCAAGCGATACGAAAGGAAAAGTTCGAAGCCTTGTGGATGCAAACGACACGTCCATTGATGCGGCCAATCCCTCCACCCCGGTTGAAGTTTTGGGATTCACGGATGTTCCGCCAGTCGGCGCATTGGTAACAACAACATCAAGCGGAGCCCGCGTGACTGTCCCTACAGGGATGCGGAAGCGCACCATAAAAGAGAGGCTACAGGGATATGATGAAAAAACACTGCGATTTATTATCAAGACAGATGTCTTTGGGTCGGTCGAGGCATTACGTGAAAGTCTGGTATCCCGCGGAACCGACGAACACCCCATTGAAATTATCCATGCTGCACCCGGCCCAATCACTGAATCGGATATTTTTCTTGCCAAATCGACCGGAGCACGCCTATTGGGATTTCGCGTTCCCAAAAGTACGACGCTCAAACGACTTGCAGATGACGAAGGTGTGCAGGTAGAGACCGGAGATATCATTTACAAGCTTTTGGAGTATGTTGACGCATTGATCAAAGGAGTTGGAACAGCGCAAACCGTTCGTGGGAAGGCAACCATCGTCAAAGTGTTTCGCGGCACATCGGTCATTGCGGGCGTGCGGGTAGAACATGGAGTTTTTCGCGTGCATGACACAGTGCAGATTCTTCAGGGTGTGAACGTTCAAGGTGTCACCAAGATTGCATCGATGCGGCATTTGAAAGAAAGCATCAAATCATGCGCCGCGCCCAACGAATGCGGACTGATCTTTACATCCGCACTTGACTTTAAGGAGGGTGACGCGGTACAATTGACGTGAAGAGTAAAATCTTTACTGCACCACTCTGCCCCACCTAAACGTATGCAATCAACATCCATCGAGGAAGCAAAAAATCTTCTTGCGCACGCGAAACACGTGTTCATCGTGCTATCAAGCGACGCACCCAAAGACGCATATGCCGCCGCGCTATCTCTTTTATTCAGCCTTGAGATGCAAGGAAAACAGGTCACCATCGCCGCCCCAAGGCTGCCGAATGTGGAATACTCTGACCTTTTTGGCATTGATCGAGTGACGGATGCGACCCCCAAAGCCCAACCCGAGATTGTAGTGGACAACGCGGTTGGAAACATCGAACGCGTGAGTTGGGAAGTGAAGGAACAGAAGTTATATCTTTTCCTGCATCTTCACCCGAATGCTTCATCCATTGACCCACAGACAGTGCATGTGAATGTTGCCACCCCACGCATCGATGCCGTTGTTGCGGTTGGGAGCGGAGAGAAAAGTGCGTATCCGTTGCTGACGGATGACGTTTCCTCCCCCACGGTTGTATTTACCGGAGGACTCCACGCATCATTCGGCGATATCCACATGATTGATTCAACGCAGCCCTGCATTGCAGGAAGCATGGCGGCATTTCTTTTAGATGCGGCATATGCACTTCCGTCCGACGCGGCACAGAATCTTCTCACGGGCTTGCGCGTCGGGACAGATAATTTCCAAAACCCAGGGACGAGCGCCGAGACATTTGAGTTGGCGGCAAAACTCGCTCGGAGCATAACGGTTCCATTGCCCCGGCCACAGGCCGATCGACCTTCAGACGAGATAGTCGAACCAATTGCTGCTCCAGCGACAAAAACAATAGAACCATCACCTGATTGGCTTGAACCGAAGATCTACCGCGGGACGACTGTTTCCTAACGAAGCATATCCACGGTTTGTGGTACACTCAATATACACATGTCACTTGCAAAGAATACGAAAAAAACGCTTATTTCAAAGCACCGTTTGCACGAAGGCGATACAGGGTCGCCTGAGGTACAGGTGGCCATTTTGACTTCTCGGGTGAAAACATTGGCGTCGCATTTGAAAAACCACACCAAAGATATGCATTCGCGCCGCGGACTGTTGCATATGGTGAACAAACGCCGTCGTCTTCTTTACTACCTCATGCGTCGGGACGCCACGCGGCATAAAACACTCACGAAAGAGTTGGGTTTGGACACATGAGCGCATCTTCATCCAGCATCAAAAAGACCATACAGTGGGGGGGCCGCGAGCTTTCCTTCGAGATTGGTCGTGTCGCACGTTCGGCAGATGCGGCTATACTTGCACGTTATGGCGACACGGTCGTTCTGGCAACAGTGTGTTGGGCTCTCCCGCGGCTGGATATCGGCTACTTCCCGCTCTCAGTCGAATTTGAAGAGAAGCTCTATGCAGGCGGACGGATTTCTTCTTCGCGATTTGTGAAACGTGAAGGTCGGCCATCAGAACATTCGGTTCTTTCCGGTCGGCTTATTGACCGTTCGATCCGCCCATTATTTCCCAAGGGGTACAACAACGAAGTTCAAGTTATCCTCACGGTCTTGTCGGTGGACCAAGATAACGACATGGATATCGTGGGCGCCGTGGGTGCATCAGCTGCGCTTGCCTGCTCATCGGTTCCGTGGAATGGCCCTATTGTGACCAGCCGCATTGGGTTGGTGGAGAATCAATTTGTGCTGAACCCGAAAGACGAGCAAGCAAAACAATCCACGCTCGATTTGGTGGTTTCAGTAAGAACCGACGGGATCATGATGGTTGAGGCCGGCGCGGAGGAAGTGCCGGAGGAAAAGTTGATCGAGGCCATTGAATTTAGCCACAAAGAATCTCAACCGGTCATCGAACTCATTGAAACCCTGGCAGAAGAAAACGGCAAAGAAAAACATGTGTTTATCCTCGATACACCGCCAGAGAAGCAAGCCGAGGCTTGCCGAACGTTTATCCGTAGTCAGGTGATGAGTGAACTTCTGAAAAATCCCATCCTCTCAACCGATGACACATGGGGGGCTCTCGCTTTGAAAAAGATCGCCGAAGCGTGTACGGACGAGACGGGTGAGTTCACCCGTACGCACATGGAGCATTTGTTTGAAGAAGAATTCAAAGCATTTGTCCGTGGGTATGTGTTTGAAAAAAAGAGTCGGATTGACGGACGGAAAAATGACGAAGTGCGGCCGCTTTCGATTGAAGTTGGCGTGTTGCCGCGGACGCATGGCACGGCCCTTTTCTCGCGCGGGCAAACCCAAGCGCTCACTATTGCGACCTTAGGGTCAGGGTCGCTTCAGCAGTTGATGGAAGGCCCAATGGGTGAAGAAACCAAACGCTATATGCACCACTATAATTTCCCTCCGTTTTGTACAGGGGAAGTGAAACGGGTTGGTTGGGCGGGGCGGCGTGAAATCGGGCACGGTTCGCTTGCGGAACGCGCACTCGTGCCAGTGCTCCCTTCGAAAGAGGCGTTTCCGTACGCTGTGCGTGTTGTGTCGGAAATTATGTCGTCATCAGGTTCCACCTCCATGGCGTCGGTGTGCGGTTCGACCTTGGCGCTTATGGATGCCGGTGTGCCGATTCGCAAACCGGTGGCTGGGATCGCCATGGGGCTGATGACGAAAGAGAAGGAACAGGTTATTCTTACAGACATTGGATATGCCGAAGATGCCAATGGCGATATGGACTTTAAAGTGGCAGGCACCGATGCTGGGGTGACGGCGCTCCAAATGGACATGAAGCTTGCGGGGGTTCCCGCGGCGATCTTGAAAGAAGCCCTTGCCAAAGCCAAGGAAGCCCGTCTCTTTATTCTGCAAAAGATGCAGGAAGTTATTGCCGCACCGCGCGACCACCTCTCTCCCTACGCACCCAAGATTGTTTCCATCAAGATTGACCCTCAATTGATTGGTGGAATTATTGGCCCCGGCGGAAAAATGATTCGGAAGATTCAAGAGGAAACAGAAACCGTGATTGACATTGACGATGATGGAACCGTATCGATCAGCGGGACCAATGAAGACGGACTTTCCCGCGCCCGCGCAACGGTCGAGGGAATTGTCAAAGTCCCGCAGCCGGGTGAGGAATATGATGGAACGGTCACACGCGTGATGAATTTCGGCGCGTTTGTGGAAATCCTTCCTGGGAAAGAAGGCATGGCGCATATTTCGAGGCTCGCGCCCGAACATGTGGAGCGGGTGGAGGATGTGGTGAATGTTGGAGATGCGGTACGGGTGCGGGTGGATGAGGTGGACGATCGCGGGCGCGTGAATTTGGTGTTGCTCACCGGGCCAAAGGGAGTGAATACCGGAGCCGACCGACCAAAACCTCCGCGCGAACGATTTGGTGATCGTGGGAGCGACCGTCGTTCGTTCCCCCGTCGCGACAGCTATGATCGACCAGGGCAGAATGACCAGCGTGGAAGTAGTGATCGAAGCGGGAGCTTTGACCGGAATACGTTTCCGCGCCGGCGGCCATTTGATCCGCGCGGCCCACGCAAGGGCGGCTCTTCATTCGGCCGCGGAAGACCGTAGAAGTCTCTTCCTCTATGCTACAATACAATGAATCCGGAAGAAAGAAACTGCTATGGCCGACCTGCCGCTTGATGATATCCACGCGTTAGAGCAAAAACTGAATAACACCACGCTTCCCGCGGAACTGCGCGAGCAGGCGCAACATGCGCTGGATCGTCTTGTCCGCATGGCAAGCTCAGGAGTATACGGGATGGAATACGAGCGGGTTGCACGTCTCATTGATTGGACGACAAGTTTACCGTGGAATGTGGTGAGCCAGGACATCTTCGACCTTCCCCACGCGCGGGCTGTGCTTGATGAGCATCACTATGGATTAACAAACGTGAAAGAAAAAATTTTAGAATACCTATCCGTGCTTATTCTCCGCCGCAAAACTGGCGATGTGGGAGCCATTCGCACGCCGAGCCTTCTTTTTACGGGTTTGGTCGGAACCGGAAAAACATCGCTTGCGGAAAGCATCGCAAGCGCTTTGGGAAGAAAACTTGGCCGTATTCCGTTTGGCGGGTTAGGGACAGCAGCGTACGTCCGGGGCGTCCCTCGCGCAATTGGCGGTGGAGAGCCTGGGTATTTAATGAAAGTCCTGCGCCGTGTGAGGAGTAAAAACCCGGTGATTTTGTTGGACGAAATTGATCGTGTTTCGGGAGAATCTCGGCCGGATTTGATGGGGGTACTGGTGGAGATCTTGGACCCAGAGCAGAACCGCGGGTTTGTGGATGCGTATATTGACTATCCTTTTGATCTCTCCCAAATTCTGTTTATTGCCACCGCAAATAATACGACGAATATCTCTCCTGCGGTTTTAGACCGATTAGAGGTGATTCAAATGCCCTCATACACAGATGAAGAAAAAACCGAAATTGCGAAACTTCACCTTTTGCCGCGCGCAGTGCGCGATGCTGGACTGTCGTCGTCCTCGGTGCAGATTGATGAGACCGTGTGGCCAACCATCGTGCGTCCGCTCGGGTTTGACGCGGGGTTACGCACGCTTGAACGTTCGATCCAAACCATGACCCGGCGCATGGCAAAGTTGATGGTGGAAGGCAAAGCGCAAACCTTTCATGTGAACGCCGAAAATCTGCGCACCTATCTTCCTGCATGAACACATATATGAACAAACGCTTCCGCCACCATCCGCATCAGAATCCTCCGCCAACCAACGCATTGCGGATTATTCCACTTGGTGGAGTGGGAACGGTGACAAAGCAAATGTTTGCCTACATCTACGGTGATGACATGCTTGTGGTTGACTGCGGCATTGGATTTGGCGGGCAGGATTTGTTTGGCGTGGATTTTTCTATCCCCGACTGCGCTCCGTTGCGTTCGATGCGAAAAAAACTTCACGCATATCTTTTGACCCACGCGCATGAAGACCATATTGGTGCGCTCCCATTTATTTTGCCAGAACTTCCAGCTCCGATTTACGGCACGCCGTTTACCGTTGCGATGGTGCAAGAGCGGTTGCGTGAGAAACGCATTCCGCACCAAGCAATCTCTATGCAACTGCGTCAGCCCTACCATTTTGGCGCGTTTACCGTGGAAGCCGTCCACATGACGCATTCAGTACCGGATGCGGCGGCTCTCCGCATCAGCTGCCCTGCGGCCACGGTGGTGCACGCGGCAGATTTCAAATTTGATTGGACACCGGTGGATGGTTTGCCGTCAGATGCTGCTCGCCTTGGGCAGTTTGGTGAAGAAGGTGTGGATGTGTTGTTGTCCGACTGTTTACGTGCTGAAAAGAAGGGAACCACGTTATCAGAACGAAGCATTGAGGAAACGTTTGAATCGGAACTTTTAAAAACCCGCGGGAAATTCCTCATGACCACCGCGAGTTCCAACATTTCGCGCATCCAGCAGGCCGTGGATGTGGCACTGCGCAATGGCAGGAAGATTTCGTTTGTCGGCCGATCGATTGAACGCACGGTGCTTGTGGCGCAACGGCTGGGTATGCTGCACTTGCCTAGTCACGCAGTGGTGGATGCGGATGCTATTTCGTCGATGCGTCCTGAAAATATAGTGGCGATTGTGTCCGGAAGCCAGGGGCAGATTGGGTCTGCACTCGAGCGCATTGCACTCGGCAAACACCAGATCAAGGTAACAGCGGATGACACGGTTGTCTTTTCCGCCGACCCTATTCCGGGGTCAGAGGTGGCGGTTCACCGGGTGATTGACCTTTTCTCCAGACGCCGCGCGCGCGTCTTATATTCCGACATTTTGGATGATCTGCACGTCTCCGGCCACGGCGCCCAGACCGATCTTGCGCTTATGGTTGGGTTGACGCGTCCGTACGCGGTCTTGCCTATTGGCGGCGATTACCGGCATATGGATCACTATGCGTCGCTCGTGCGGCAGATGGGATATGAGGAACATCAGATTCTCATGATTGCTGAAGGGCAGCCAATTTTGGTTGGCCGCCACCGTATTCATCTTGATAAACCCATTCCTGTCCGGCAAGTCATGGTCGATGCATTTGGCGAAAAGACGGAGGTCAACGTGGTGCATGACCGGCAGTTGCTTGCCGCGGAGGGGATGTTGATTGTTGTAGTTACCATTGATGTTGCGGCGAAAGAATTGGTTGGCCATCCGGACTTTCTCCCTCGAGGTTTGACATTGCCCGATGAAACGAAGGTGTATACTGGGGCGGAGGGTGTAATTCGAACATTGGTCCATGCAATCTCTGCTGTGGATTTGCGCGACGGACATGCGCTCCGCGAGGAAATTGAAAACGCAATGGCGGAATATATCTTTAAAGTTGCGAAAAAACGGCCGCTTATCGTGCCGGTGTTAGTGGAGGTGTAACCTTATGCCGCGTGTTCGCCACCGTTATCGTTTTCCGAAGTTCAAGCTACGATCACATACGCTCGCGGCTATTTTGTCCATCGTCCTCATTGCGACTGGTGGGGCGTTATTTTTTACCCTATTTGCGCCAAACGGGACATTGTTGGGTGCCACTCGTACTGTGCTTTTTTCTGCTGTTGGTTGGGGCATCGTGTTCGTGCCGATTCTTCTTCTCTTGACTGGATTCATGCTGACCCGGCTTCCCTGGTGGATTTGTAAGCCGAATGTCGCATTGGGTGCGATGTTGTCGTTTTTTTCATTGATGACCCTGACCGGTATGCTGAGTTCTGAACTGGCTGGTACGGTGGGAACCGAAATCTATCGGGCGGGCGCGTCCGCGCTTTCTCCGGCGGTCATCATCATTTTGTCGACGGCGCTCTTTTTTATTGGTACGTTCATCGTTTTTGATACGACGTTTGTGGATATTGCGGAGTGGGTCCGATGGTTTATTGACCATGCGACCCGCGCATTGACACGCATCCGCGGACCGCTCCGCCGTGGGTCAGTGCAGCCGGGGCAACTTGCCCGTCCGTTGCGGGTACGAGATACAATTCCGAGCAGGGAAGAACAACAAGCCGCTGTCCCAAAAACTGCGTTGGCGCGCGAACAAACGCACGTGGGCGGTTTAGGCACGAGTGTGATTGCGAATCTGCCGCAAGATGCACAGATTTGGGAGTATCCGCCGTTGTCCTTGCTTTCGGACAAAGCCGGGGCGCGCGCAGATCGCGGGGACTTAAAACAAAGCGCGTCCATTATTGAAAAAACCTTGGAAAGTTTCGGCATCCATGCGCGCGTGGTGGAAGTCAACTGCGGTCCAGCCGTCACGCAATATGCATTGGATATTGCACTCGGGACCAAGCTTTCAAAAATCACCGCACTGCAAAATGATTTGGCTCTCGCTTTGGCAACACCCACTGGCACGGTCCGGATTGAAGCGCCCATTCCGGGGAAATCGTTGGTTGGCATCGAGATTCCAAACCGGTCGTTGGAAATTGTGACCATGCGGAATATTTTGGCCAGCACGAACATGCAAAAAGAAAAATCGCGCCTGGCCATTTCGCTTGGACTGAATGTTGCCGGCGAGCCGCTGATTGCTGACATTGCCAGAATGCCCCACGTGCTGATTGCCGGAACCACCGGTTCTGGAAAATCAGTCATGATCAATGCCATCATCGCGTGCCTCTTATTCCGCAACTCGCCGCAAGAGCTGAAATTTATTATGATTGATCCAAAGCGTGTTGAATTTACCAGCTACAATGGCGTTCCACATCTTCTGACGCCGGTGATTGTGGAGTTGGATAAAATTCTCTCTGCGTTGAAATGGGCGATGTCGGAGATGGATCGGCGGTATAAACTGTTTGCCAATGCCGGTGTTCGGAATGTGACCGGCTACAACGAGATGTCCGGATTTCAGGCGCTTCCATATATTGTTATTGTCATCGATGAATTGGCGGACCTTATGATGTTCGCGCCGGTTGAGGTGGAAGATGCGATTACCAGGATCGCACAAATGGCGCGCGCAACCGGAATTCATTTAGTCGTAGCCACGCAACGGCCGAGTGTGGATGTGATTACCGGCCTCATTAAAGCGAACATTCCTTGCCGCATTGCGTTTAATGTGTCGTCTATGGTTGACTCGCGCGTCATTCTTGACACGCCTGGCGCAGAGAAGCTCTTGGGTCGCGGCGACATGCTCTATATGCCGCCTGACATGGCCAAACCAATCCGCGTGCAGGGGGTATTTGTGAGCGATGAGGAAGTAGGACACCTCATTGATTACCTCAAGAAAACCGGATTTGCGCCGGAATACACCGAGGAGGTCACTCAAATGCCGACAGGGAAAATGCGGTTGGGGCAAACCGGGGAAGAACGGGATGAGTTGTTTGACGATGCCGTCCGGACCATTTGCCAGTACGATCGGGCGAGTGCGTCGCTCCTGCAGCGCCGTTTGCGTGTTGGATATGCCCGGGCTGCCCGCTTGTTGGATGAACTTGAGGCTGCAGGCATTGTTGGGCCGGGCGAAGGGTCAAAGCCGCGCGATGTCTTGGTGCGGAATGCCGATGAATACTTTGCTGCCCAACAACAGAGTCAACAATCTGGATGAAAACAGTTGGGGAAACATTGAAAGAGGCGAGGGAGGCGAAAGGTTTGTCGGTTGAAGCAGTCGCAGCCACCACTCGCATTCCGGTTGAACATATTCTTCACCTTGAACAGGGGGAATACAACAAACTCCCCGCGATACCGTTTGTAAAGGGATTTATCCGGAACGAAGCAAAGGTTTTCGGGCTGCCCATCCTTCCTTTATATGCGCTGTATCGGCGGGAAGTGGATGATGCACCGAACCGTGCGAAGGTGTTGGATACACCAAAGCCAATGGAGAAACAGTCGGTTCGTTTGACTCCGCGCAGCATACTTTTGGTTGCGGTTATTGTTACCGTTCTCGGGTTTTTCGGCTATCTTTTTTTCGCGTACCGGTCATTTGTGGGCGCCCCGCTTCTTTTGGTGCAAGCGCCGAATGATGAGCAGAAAGTGACGACGGAAACCGTCACCGTGCGCGGCCGTGCCGACCCTGATGCAAACGTCGTGATCAATGGTCAAATGGTGGTGCTTTCCAAAACTGGCGATTTTGTGGCCGAGATCCGCATCGAACAAGGGATCACGACGCTCACCATTAAAGCCGCGAATAAGCGTGGAAGGGAAAGTGTCGTCGTGCGTTCTGTGATTCGCGAGTGACTTCGTTTGTTCCACTTGACGTGAGATTTCAAAAAAGGATACAATACCATCATGATTGATGTTACTCAAACACTCCTCATTATCGTCATTACCGTGCTCACGTTGTTATTGGCGGTTATCGGTATACAGATGATCTACATTTTGCGCGACATCCGCCAGTCGGTGAAAAAGGCAAACAAAATTCTCGAAGATGCGAGTGTACTCACCGCAGGCGTGAGAAGACCGATCGGAAATATCCCCTCGATTATGGGCGGCATTAAAGCCGGCATTGAAGTGATCCGTATGCTCCGCGATAAAGACGAAGAGGGGAAAACGCGCAAGGCGTCATAGCCCTGCGTGGAGGGGATGGATGTATGGATGAATCTGCCCGCAACGAGAACGGATTTGCAAAGGGATTCCTTGTTGGTATTCTCCTTGGTGTGATCCTCACATTTCTTTTGACCACGAAAAAAGGGCAAAAAATTCTTTCATTTCTCAAAGGCCGTGGCAGTAAATTTCTGGATGAGCTGGGCGGTATTGCAAAAGACGTCCGTGAGAATATCGAGGAGAAAGCAGAGGAAGGAAAAGTTGGAGAAAAAGTCACGGAGCTTGTGACCGAAATGCAAGAGCGCGGCCGTGCAGTTGCAAAAACCGCGCTGAAGAAAGTCCCAAGACCAACTGCCCCCAAACGCCGCACATTCATCCGTCGGAAGTAGTATGCTATAGTTTTTCAATATGACCTCGGGGGAAATTCGACAAGCCTATCTTGATTTTTTTACTTCATCGCCGCGGAATCACAAACGCATTGATGCCGCCCCACTTGTCTTACACGATGACCCGACCACCCTGTTTACCAGCGCCGGCATGCAGCCGTTGGTGCCGTATCTCAAAGGCGAGCCGCATCCGTCTGGCTCAAAACGACTGGTAAATAGCCAGCCATCGTTCCGCACGCAGGATATTGAAGAAGTTGGGGACAACCGGCACATCACGTTTTTTGAAATGCTCGGCAACTGGTCATTCGGCGATTATTTTAAAGACGAACAACTTTTCTGGGTGTGGGAGTTTTTGACGAAGGAACTGGGACTTTCCAAGGAGCGGTTGTTTGTGACGATATTTGAGGGTGCACCGAAGATTCCGAAAGATGAGGAATCAGAGAAGATTTGGCGGTCATTCGGTGTGTCCGATGATCATATCCGTCCGTATGATGCGTCGAAAAATTGGTGGTCGCGCTCTGGGAATCCGGATCAGATGTCAATCGGTGACATCGGGGGGCCGGACTCGGAAATCTTTTTTGACCTTGA
>JAUYPR010000021.1 GCA_030695785.1 bacterium | reverse complement strand
GTAAGTTTTTCCTCGGCAATGGCAAGCAAGCTGTCTGCATTGGTAATATTCCCCCCTGCCTTTTCAATCGTATCTCGACGCGATGCAAGGCGTTTTTGAAAACTATCCAACTGATCCAAGAGGCGTTCCATCCGATCTAACATGGTCGTGAGCAGAATCCGCACTCGGTCAATTGCCGCAATCCTCTCTTGTTCTTGCGCAGTTGGGGTCGCTGTTTTCTCTGCTTGTGGTGACTTTGACCCGGCAGAAACTGGCGTCGTCAGCATCAAGAGAAGAGAAAGGAAAAGAAGAAGGATCGACGACTGAACCATAGCCTCATCTTAAGGAAAGACCTCTTTGGTGTCAAGGAATGTACAGTGTCAGGGTTTCATTTACATCCATAACCACTCTGTTCGCCTTAAATACAACCCCCTCGTTCAAAAGCCTTTCTTTTTGTAATCTTACTCCGCCAAAAGCATAATTCTTCGCCAATTCTCCCTTAGCATTCACAACTCTATGACAAGGAATGTTCTGGGGATCCGGGTTTTGATGAAGCGCCCACCCAACCATGCGGGGAGTAACTCTATATCCCTTATTCTTTGTCCTATTTCCTATAAACTTTGATATTGTTCCGTAAGTTGAAACTTTGCCTCTTGGTATGTTTTTGACAATACTGTATACTTGCTCACGCCAATCTTGCATAACCTAAATTATATATGGGGATGTAAACTCATGCGCTGATACTTTAAGAGAATGTGTCAAGGAAGGTTACGGCTTCTCAAGAAGGGAGGCGATGTGCTCCAACCCAACCTGATACGGTGGTTTTTCTTTCATTCGATCGCCGAAGTAATAGGAAAAGGAAGCTCCTTCTGCAAAAAGCTCTGCGCGGTAGCGCGTCCGCATCTCATAAATTTTTTCTTCAATTGACCGCCATCCTTGCCTAGGAACAAGATCCCGAATCTCGTCAATGCCGTTGAGGAAAGCGTGGTACGTTACAACGTTTAAAACTGTTCGCATACAGTAGGTTGACCAACTATGTTTTGTCGCCCCCGGGAAGATTCGGTCTGGGGTTCTCCATTGAAAGGCGAGGTTGCCAAGTTCTCTCTAGAAACGTTCAATCCCCCACAGGACAATTTTTGATCGGATATTCCCCCCTGCTGCATGTTTTCGAAGCTCTGGAAGGTACACATGAAGAAAATCACCGAATGTCTGGTACGTTTTTTCCGCCTCCCATTCAAAAGGGAAGCCAAACGCCTCTCCATGAACTGGATCGCCTGGAACGGGTCGAAGTCCAAGGTCAATAAATTTCCACCCTGTATCCTCCAAATGACCAAGAAGAAGATTTCTTGGATATTCTGTAATAATCCCGCGGAACTCCGCTGTCGTTATTCCCGACTTCTTTCGTACAAACTCTTCATTATGACGATTGATGGGGTCTGGTTTAAATAATCCTTCAATTCCGTCGTCGTGACGCGCCCAATCAGGATTTTCGAGAATCTCGTGCTGAAAACGAAGACGTTCTATGTACGCCTGTGGAGACAGTTGATCGGCTAAGCCTTCGTTAATTTCGACATCAAGCGCGTGCCCAAATGCTTCATGTGCAAAGATAGTTTCTGGAAGATGTTGTGCAGTTTTATCCCAATCCATAAAAATAACAAGTTCGGTACGGTGTTGCCGTTCACCATATCTTTTCTCATTATCAAACCACCCACCAATCCCCCCGCTATCAATCTCTCGGCTCTCATTATACCGATATGATACGAGCTTGATATTTCCATAAATTTTTTTGAATGAAGGAAACCGTTGAAGAAATGCTTCGATCTTCTGTTTATCCTCTTCAAATGCTTTTCGCCCGTTTTCGGTTAGCCGCAAACCGGGGTGTGGTTCAATTGTTAAACCTTTTGTATAGGAAACTTTCTCTACAGTATCAGCAGTATCACGCGCAACAAGCATGTAGGTATATGCAGCATGATTTCTCGTATACTCATATTTCGTACCCGGGTCTCCCTTATGGAATGCTGCGGCATTCCACTTCAATGCGAGCTTGCTTGTTTCGCCCTGACGCGAAGTATCAGGCCCTAATTTTGCGTCTCTTGTCTTGCGCAAGAGGAATTCTAAATCAACAAGGCGTTCATAAAGCATGCGTTTTTCCACCAAGAAGGGAATCACATCTTCTGGGGTAAGAGTGGCCATCTTGCCGAGCATTTTTTGATAAAGTTTGACAAGCTGAGGAGTACCGTCTGGATCTTTATCGGCACGCATTGCTTGCTCGAGTACATCCAGCCTCGTCATTCGTCGATCAAAATCCTCTCGCATTTTCTCCATATTGAGACGGATGTCAGCAACAACAGCCATCAAATGTGGATTTTTCTCTGCTTGATGAATCTCGTCAACAATCTGAAAAAGATTCGACCATTCTGGAAACCCTGCTTTACTTTCTTGCTTTTGTTCTGATTTCTCTACGGGTCTTACCACATCAGGGGTGGTGTTTTCTTGCGTTCCTCGAGGGAGAGCCGCTGCAACTCCTAATTTGGCAATTTTTTTCAGGAAATGTCGGCGATCTTCGGCGGGGTTAAATGGTTTCCCTTGTTGTTGGGGTGGTTTTGATCCAGATTGTGGAAGTTCGGCAGCTCCTTCATTCATGACAGGTAGATTCATTGAACCACATTGCCAAAAAAAATCAATGGCGGAAGAATATCGGCGATAAAATTACTTCCCTACTTTTACTTCAATAGGACGACAGCGACCCAGCAGAAACCGGCGCCGTCATTATCAACAGGAAAGAAAAAGAGAGGAGAAGGACGAATGCCTGAACCATAAGATCATTCTAAGGAAACTGCAAAGATGTGTCAAGGAAAATTAATACTCCCCCAAAAGCGATGCGGCATGTTCCAGTGCAACCTGGAACGGTGGTTTATCGACCATCCGCGGGCCGAAGTAATAGGCATGTGAACATCCTTCCGCAAAGAGTTCTTCTCGATATCGTTGACGTAGGGCCAAAATGCGCTGTTCAATTGCCGCCCAGTATGTTTGTGGGATAAATCGACGCACTCCATCCACGCCATTTAAAAACACATGATATGTCGCTGCATTCAGAATAGGTACTTCGCAGTACCTCGACCACTGATTCGCCGTCCACCATTGATCAGGATGAGAGAGATCGCCTGTGAATGCAAGACGACCAAGTATTGGACGGAACCCCTCCAATCCCCACAAGATTATCTTTGAACGAATGTTGCCTTTGGTCGCCCACTGCCGCAACGGTTCAATATAGGCTTCCAGAAACTGATCGAATGTCTGAAAACGTCGTGGGTCGGTTGGAGGAAATGCAAACGCTGGACCGTATACAGGATCACGTATAATATACGGGAGACCAGATGATCCAAGAATTTCTCTGCTTTGACCGTCATCGCTGTTTTCAAGAATAATATTGCGCGGATTCCATAGAATAATCCGCCGAAACAATTCGGTAGAAATCTTCTGCCCCGATTCAATGACAGCAATGTATTCTGGTCGCCATACTGGATCGAAACCGAAGAGCTGGGAGATCGTTTCGTCGTGATTCGCCCAATCCGGATTGTTGAGGATTTCTTCTTGAAAGGTAAGCCGCTCCACTAATCCTTGGGGAGACAACTGGTCTGCAAAACCATGATTAAAACTTGCATCGAGCGCATGCCCAATCGCCTCATGAGCAAATGTTATTTCCGGAAAGAAGACACCAACCCCAACCGATGTATCCATATTCACCATGATTGTTGCCCGATAGTGTCGTTCTCCAGACTCTTTCTCTATAAACATCCACCCTCCCGTTGACGAATCGAACAGGGGGGAACCGAAATATCTTCCTGAGAGTAACTCTACCTTCGAAAAGATTTTCTGAAAGAACGGAAATCGCTGGAGAAATGTTTGGATACGTTGTTTGTCTTCTTCAAAAAAACGCCTTCCTTCAATCGTCGGGGTGTACCCTGGATACATATCAATGGTCACGCGCGGGGAGGTGTCTTTCCCAATCTCCTCGCGAACTTCGCGATCAACCAATTCATTTAGTTCAACCATGACACCTCGTGTAAACGCGTACTGTTCTCCCAAACTTCTTCGATGAAACTTTGGGGCATTCTGAAAAACAGTGAGTTTACTTTTTTCTTCTTTCTCTGAAGTGTCTCGTTGTAATTTTTTATCCAGCAGGGTCCGACAGAGATATTCAAGGTCAATGAGACGATCCTGAAGATCCTTGCGTTCAGCATGGAAAGAGATCGCATCTTCCGCCTGAATAGTACCCATTCGACCTATGACTTTCTTGGCAAGCAGAAGCAATTTCGGCGAATCATCCGAATTACTTTGCATCTGCATCGCGTGCGTCAGTGCGTCGATCCGTTCAAGACGGCGTTGAAACGCGTTTCTGGTTGGCTCGAGGAGCGACTGAATATCAACAACGATTGGCTTGAGGGTTGGATCTTGTTCAGCCTGAACAATACCCGTAAGATGCTTTTGGATTGTCATCCACATTTTTTCTTCAAACGGAACTATTTCCGTTTCTTGACCCTGATTGGGCGGAGGTGATACGGAATCAACACTTTCTCTTTCTTCAGTTTGAGGAAACGCAACCGCAAGACTGAGTTTTCCGATACGCTCGAGAAAGCTGCGACGATCTTCAGCGGGATTCAGATGTTTTGGTCGAATTTGTCTTTTCGATGCAGGCTGGGTTTCTGTTCCAATATCACTCATAACATTGTTCTATTCCATCATAGTCGAAGTGAGAAAGCAATCATTGAGTGTAAAAACTGGTTAGACGTTTACTTCGTTTTCGGGAAGCGGCGGAGGCCCACGAGGATAACGGCAATACCAAAGAAGACGGTGATTGCTTTCATGGGCGCCTAGAAAGAATACCGCGGAGTTTCACTGGTGTCAATTGCGCATGCAATTCTCCTTCTATTGCGATATTTGGACCGTTCTGACAATTGCCCAAACACTCCCATTCCTTGATTTCAAGGTCGGGAAATTCCTCAAGAATTGGGCGGAGCGCATTGCCTCCCAAGACCGCACAGGTGTAACCCGTACAGACATCTAACTTTAATCCCCGCATTCGCAGGGATCTTTGCCACACGCAGGACATGTGTCAACCATGTGTATCCACCTCCTTTACCCTTTGTGCCCTTGTACACCCGCAGCCATATTTTGTCAAGAGGGTGTATGGGCTGACCACATCGGGGCATTTGATTCCTTTTCCGGTGTGGAAGTGGAGATTAGAAAAAGCTGAATCTGTATTTTTTTCTTAGAGGCGCAAAGTCTTCGTTGTCAAAAGTCAAAAACTTTTCTATCCCTTCAGCATCCATCGCAACGATGCTGCTGCAATCAACAAAACTCATATTTTTCTTTGAAACTTCTTTAAAAATTTCCCACGATAACTTGTGGAGATCTGTGTTGACATGAACAATCTTCATGTCCGCGTCTGTTAAAAGTTTTTCGCCGATTCCAACCGCCTCTTGGCGACCGAGCCGCTGGGAAAGTACTGTCACAATCTCAAGAAATATAAGGTTCGTGATGGTGAGTATGTAGTTGCCTTTCGTGATCTTTTTCTTTACCTCAACTGCCTTCTTATGCTGGTTGTCGCCGAGATTAGACAACGCAATGAAGAAATTGGAGTCAACAAAGATATTATTTTTTATCGCCATAAAGATATTCGTCCAGATTTGTTGCTAAATCAGAAGGACCAGACATCTTCATTTTTTTGGAAAGGTCAAGAAGTTCATCTAAAACATGCTTTTTCTTCAATGTTTTTCTCATTGCTTTTTTTTCACTCAGTTCTTTATCTATGAAGCTTCTTATTATTTCGGACACAGAAGCTCTTTCCTCGAGAGCAGTTTGTTTGAGGCTTTTGACTTGGCTATATGACAGATAAATTTGTGTTCGAATCATATTTTACTTATACACCATAATGTATGTAGATGTCAAGAGATACGAAAAACCCCTCGTGCGAGGGGCTGAGTTTTGAGTTTTGAGTTTTTCTTTACATATCCATGCCGGGGGGCATGCCGCCTGCGGGTGATGCTTTTTCTTTTTCTGGCTCGTCCACAACCAATGCTTCCGTTGTCAGAATCGACCCGGCCACCGATACCGCGTTTTGCAATGCCAACCGTGTCACTTTTACTGGATCAATGATACCGGCCATAATCATTTGGACAAACGCGCCATTCGCGGCATTGTACCCAAAATCCCCAGTTCCTTCCACAACCTTGCGGACAATGTAATCCGCTTCGCCGCCCGCGTTTTCTGCAAGCTTTGACAGCGGCGAGCGCAAAGACTTGCGCACAATCTCCACGCCGATTTTCTCTTCATCGCTCTCAAGTTTGAGGCTATCGAGACTGGCAATCGCACGAATCAAACTTACCCCGCCTCCAGGAATAATGCCCTCTTCCAATGCCGATTGCGTTGCTTCTTTTGCGTCAATGGCCCGCTCTTTAAATTCCTTCATTTGCATCTCAGACGCGGCGCCGATATTCATGACCGCCACCCCGCCGGCGAGCTTGGCTAAACGTTCCTGGAGTTTTTCCCGATCGTAGTCAGAGTCAGTCCGCTCAATCTCGGCTTTAATCTGGGCAATGCGGCCCTGAATCTTTGCTTTCTCGCCCTTGCCGCCAACAAGCACGGTTTCTTCTTTGCCAGACGTCACGCGCTTGGCGCGGCCCAAATCAGCAACCTCAATGCTCTCGAGCTTACGGCCCAAATCTTCAGAAATCACCACGCCGCCTGCAAGAATCGCAATATCCTCAAGCATTTCTTTCCGCCGGTCGCCAAATCCTGGCGCCTTGACCGCCAACACATTCAACGTCCCACGCAGTTTGTTCACGACCAGGGTGGCAAGCGCTTCGCCTTCCACATCATCCGCAATCAGCACAAGATTTTTACTCACTTGGACGAATTTCTCAAGGAATGGCAGCATATCTTGAAGCGAGCTGATTTTCTTGTCGGTGATGAGAATGTATGCGTCTTCAATAGTCGCTTCCATCCGGTCGGAGTCGGTCACGAAATACGGCGAGGCATAGCCTTTATCAAACTCCATACCTTCTGTGAGTTCAATCGTAGTCTCCATGCCCTTGGCTTCTTCCACGGTGACAACGCCGTCTTTCCCAACCTTTGCAAATGCTTCGGCAATCTTGCGCCCAAGCTCGTCATCGCCTGCAGAGATTGTGGCAATTTGGGCAATTTCGTTCGCGTCTTTGTCGGAAATCTGCTTGGCGTGGAGAAGAAGGTCCTTGACCACCACATCCACTGCTTTTTCCATGCCTTTGCGCAACATCATGGCATTCGCGCCTGCAGTGATGTGGCGCATGCCTTCATTCACCATGGCTTGCGCCAAAATAGTTGCGGTGGTGGTGCCGTCGCCGGCCGTGTCATTGGTTTTACTCGCGGCTTCTTTCAGAAGCTGCGCGCCCATGTTTTCAAATGGGTCTGGAAGTTCGATCTCTTTGGCAACAGTGACGCCATCGTGCACCACGCTTGGCGCGCCCCATTTGCGGTCCAAAGCCACATTGCGGCCGCGCGGGCCGAGGGTTGTGGCCACGGCTTTCGCCATGATATTAACCCCTTTTACCAGGGATTGCCGTGCATCATCACCAAATTTGATCTGTTTTGCTGCCATTGTTCTACTTCTCCACAATCGCCATGACGTCTTTAAATTCAACCAGCTTGAGTTCTTTATTATCCATTTTGATTTCGTCCCCGCCCCATTTTTTGTAAATCACGCGGTCGCCTACCTTGAATTCCGCTTCTTCCAATTTTCCATCCTCGCCTTTGCGTGAGGCTCCGATGGCTAATACTTTTCCTTCTTGCGGACGATCTTGGGATGCGGTGTCGGGAATGTAGAGACCCGATACGGTTCGCTTCAACTCTTCCACCGGCTCAATAAGTGCGAAGCCAGCAAGGGGCTTGAGGCGCATGGAGAGCTTGTTTTTCATTTTGTCTTTTGCCATCGAGTGGTAAATCTACCACACCCGCCAGTGTTTGTCAAGCACTCAATCACTTTGAGTGCCATTTTGACCGACGCAAGCCAATGTCACGCCGAAACTGCATATTTGCAAAACGAATCTCTCCGACCGCATTCATTGCGTTTGCGCGCGCCGATGGAATATCACGGCCTCGGCCGGCAACCATAAGGACCCGGCCTCCATCCGTTATCCATTGATTCGCTGCGTTCTGTGTCATGCCGGCATGGAAAACAATCGCACTATACACCTTCTCCGCCAGATCCAACCCTTCGATGAGATCCCCGCCTCGAGGATGTTCTGGGTACCCAGACGAAGCCATGGCAACGACTACGCACACTTCTGGACGGTACCACGCGGCTCGCGACATCTGCAATCTTTGACCAGCGGCAATCGCCGCAATCGGGCCGAATATATCTTCACTGATAATCGGCAAAACTGCTTCTGTCTCTGGATCCCCAAACCGCACGTTGTATTCCAAGACCTTTGGTCCGTCTACCGTCACCATCATGCCTGGATACAAACAGCCCCGAAACGGGCGGCCTTCATGCGCAAGTCCGGCAATGGTCGGGCGGAGAATCTTGTTGAGAATCTCATCCTGCAACTCCGGTCGGTCGGCAAGAAATGGGTGTGGAGCAACCGACCCCATCCCGCCGGTGTTTGGACCGCAATCTCCATCAAAGAGTTGTTTATAGTCTTCGGAAAACGGGAGGAGTAAAAACCGCTCCCCATCCACCAACGCCATGCACGATACTTCAACGCCCTCCAATTTCTCTTGGATAACAACCCGCTTTCCGGCCTCGCCAAACTCTTCTTTCACCATCAGGCATTCAATCGCCTCATTTGCCTCGTCATAGGTTGAACAGACAAACACCCCTTTTCCTTTACATAATCCGTCTGCCTTCACCACTAATCCATAATGATCGGTGCGGTCAACCCATAACGGATTCGCGGCAAACCGACGGGCGTTGTCGAACCGATCAAAAAGAACCGATCGCGGATGTGGAATGCCGTGTCGCTGCATGAATAAAATCTGATCAGTCTTGCTTCCCTCAATAGCTGCGGCCCGCGTGGGGCCAAAAATGTCGATCCCAATTCTCTGCACCGCATCCACAATGCCAGCGACCAACAGCTCCTCCGGGCCGACAATGATCATGTCTGGGTTTGTGTCTTTTGCGTATTGGATCACGTGGTCAGTATTTGAAAGATCGAGCGATGAAGGCGTATTCATGATATTACCGACGAGAGGTGACTGTCGAAGCTTCCACTGTAATGCCGCCTCCCGCCCACCCTTGCCAAGAATCATCACCGTTTTCGGCCGCTCGATGTTCATTCCCACCCATACTCTCATACTTTGTCAAGAAAAAAAGGTTATCCACCAATTGTGGATAAATTGCGTCCGATTGTGGATAAAAGGAGTGCGGGAACAAACAAAACGTTGTCGCTACCTACTTTGCGCCATATTGAAACAGAATACCGGGAAGCTGTTGTCGGACTGTTTCCAATACCGAGGCGGGCGAGATTCCTCGATAAATTGCGCGGACTGCTTCGTCGTACACCGCAATCACCGCATCATTCAATCCATTGTCTTTCGTCCCATACGCCATGGGGAAAGAATCTAAAAATGGTGCTTGCTGAGTAAACGCGATCGCCACCTGATCGCCAGTTGCGCTCTGGGCCAAATCCGGCCGCGGAAATGGCAGGGTGCTGCCGAGAATATCCGTCCGTTCCGCGGAAAGCCGCAAGAGCTGTTCTGGTTCGGTCGCGAATTTCAAAAACTTCCATACCTCTTCTTGATGTGGCGACGTGGCCGCAACACCTTCCACCCAATACGACGCCCAACTCACGGCCGGTAATAATCCTTCCCTCCCTGCATCCGGCAGTTGCGGAACCGGAGTGACACGAAATTTCAATTGCGGATTCGTTCGAATAATTTCCGGAATCCTCCACACAGGCGAAAACGCCATCGCGACCCTGCCATTGGCAAACGCCACGAGCGACGGATCCATCCGGTCATTCCATACTCCATCTTCTTTCGCAAAGCGGGTGTAAAATACAAGCGCGTCCTCGGCCGCTTGCCCCTGCGGATTTTCAGGATTTGCCCCGCCCTGCAGTATCAAAAGGCCCAAAAGGTCGCTCCAATGCTCCACATTCGTACTGGTCCCAAGAGCTGCGCCTGCAACAACCATCTCCCCACTTGTATCTTTGCGCGTCAGGGCTTTGGCGACATCCCGAAACTCATTCCATGTTTTTGGAGCCTCTTTGAACCCAAGTGAGGAAAAAAGGTCCTCGTTCACTAACAATACCAATCCGTCTAATGACAGCGGCACTCCAAGGATATTGCTCCCCTGCACGATATCCTTTACAATCACCGGATAAAAAGAGGTGCGGATATCGGTTTCAGTGAACACATCTGTTGGCGCGGACGCAAGGAGCGATGTCACCATGGGTTTCCAGGTGTTGTGCCACTGAAAGATATCCGGCTTGGACGTATCTTCTCCACCGCTGAAGCGCGACCGCAAGCGTTCCAAATACTGCTCGCGGTTTTGCCGAACATACGTGATGCGGACGTTCGGATGCAGCTCTTGATAGGTTGTAATGAGACCCTGCATCGCGTCAGTCGGCTCTGAAACGCCCCAGTACACAAGCTCGATCGTGCCTTGTGAATTTCGACCTTTTGTTTTTTCTTGTTCTTGACTCTTGCGGCCAAGAAAAGCGGAGGCCAATAAGCCCAAAAGCAGGGCAACAATGGGAAAAATAATCCACAGCCGCGATGTCATTTCCACTATCCTACCTCACCGCCCCGGGAGAAAGCAAGGTGGTAGACTATGGAGAAGATGTGGAAACGAAGATGGACAATACTGCGTACAACGTTGAACCTGGGCCGCAATTTGCGTCGCGTCGCTTTCTTCGCGGCTACATTCGTCGTTGGACTTCTTTTCGTTTCGCTCGGTGCGTATGTCTTGGCAACAAAGGACCGCACCGTGCTCGGGCTCACTGTTGCGGGAGTTTCAATAGGAAATCTCACAAGAGATGAAGTACGAACAACGCTTAGGCCACTGGCAACACAATTAGAACAAGACACGATCACCTTGGAAAGCAACGGCGTATCGTGGCAGTTGCGCCCGGAAGATCTTGGGGTTCACATTGACATTGATACCACCGTGGATGCGGCGTGGGATATCGGCCGAAGCAAAAATCTCAGAATGATGATCGTTGACCGATGGCGTGCTGCTTTAAAACAACTCGATCTTCAGCCAATCCTCGCCGCGAATCCAGCAACAGTCATTGAAACATTAAATCCAATACTTCTCCAAGTTTCCTCGATCGGAACATCCCCAACCTACCGTTTCCAAAACGAAACACTGACCATTGAACCGGGCATTTCTGGCACTGTGGTCGATCGTGGAAAGCTCGTCGATGCACTGGCGATGATGATTACACGCCCAACCAAAACTCCAATTGAAATTCCCCTTCAATCGACCGAAAACATGCAGGCCATGTTCGAAAAAAACCTGCCCATCCTCTCCGCGTGGATCATAAACCCACCAATCCTCCAGTTGGAAGACCATGAGATTCCGCTCGAAAAATCTGCGCTCGTGCAATTCTTTACTCCACCACGCCCACAATCGCCGCTTCTGTCTAGCGCCATGCTGGATGAACGCCTTCACTTTTATCCGCCGCCTGAAGAAAGGTTGGCATCCATCTCAGACGCGGCGATCGCCGGAGAAATCCAACGTCTGGCCAACACCTATAATACTAGACCAGTCAATGCACTGTTTCGCATGGAAGGCGGGCGCGTCCTTGCATTTCGGCCAAGCAAGAGCGGCAAAACCATTGATGCAACACAATCTGCAGCTTTTCTCCGCGATGTCTTGACAAACATCCCCGCGAGCACGTCCGCCGTTCTTCCCCTCCCGGTCCAAATAACCGCGCCGGAAATTACGACGGACAAAGTCAATAATCTCGGCATCACAGCTCTTTTGGGGCGGGGGGTCTCGTTGTTTGCGGGTTCCATTCCCAACCGTATCTTTAACATCGGGCTTTCCGCAAGTCGGATGAATGGGATACTGGTTGCTCCCGGGCAAGAATTTTCCTTCAATGCGACCGTTGGTGAAATTTCCGAAAGTTCTGGGTTCAAAAAAGCCTATGTCATTCAAGAAGGCCGCACCGTACTGGACGATGGCGGCGGCGTGTGTCAAGTGTCCACGACACTCTTCCGCGCCGCGCTGAACGCGGGACTCCCCATTGAAAAACGCACCGCCCATGCGTATCGCGTGGGGTATTATGAGCAAAATAGTCCGCCTGGGTTTGATGCGACTGTTTTTTCGCCGACCGTGGACTTTGCGTTCAAGAACGATACCGATACTCCTATTCTTATTCAAACAACAATCGTAGGAAACATGCTCACGGTTGAACTGTATGGAAAACCCGACGGCCGGTCAGTCACGATCACTAAACCAACCATCACCAATGAACAAAAACCCCCGGATGCAAAATATCAAGACGACCCAACTATTCCAAAAGGAACAACGCAGCAGGTGGATTGGGAGGCGTGGGGTGCAACCGTGAAATTTCGCCGCACCGTCACGCGCAGTGGGGAAACACTGTACGACGCAACCTTTCAAAGCATCTATCGCAATTGGCAAGCCGTGTATTTGGTGGGGACGGGATGAGTGTCATTCTTGGGATTGAAACGAGCTGTGATGAGACTGCCGCTTCCGTTGTTCAAGACGGCTCAATAATCCGCAGCAATGTTGTGGCAAGTTCAGTGAAGATCCACCAACAATACGGTGGCGTGGTGCCAGAGCAGGCAGCGCGGGCGCAACTTTCGTCGATGATTCCTGTTCTGCACGAAACGCTTCAGCAAGCGCGCGTCAAAAGCGTTGACATTGACTCCATTGCTGTTACTTTTGGACCGGGACTCATCGGCTCCTTACTCGTCGGAGTCGAGACAGCAAAAACGCTTGCGGTCGTGTGGGGAAAACCGATCGTGCCAGTGAATCATCTGCTCGCGCATTTTTATGCTATTCCCCCACCCCCGTTTCCCTGGATCGGACTGTTGACGTCTGGCGGACACACTGATTTGATTCTTTCAAAAAACCATGGGGAATGGGAGTATCTTGGTGGGACACGCGATGACGCGGCTGGAGAGGCGTTTGATAAAACCGGCCGGCTCCTCGGTCTTCCCTATCCAGGCGGGCCGGCAATAGC
Organism: bacterium; assembly: GCA_030695785.1. Taxonomy (GTDB): domain Bacteria; phylum Patescibacteriota; class Microgenomatia; order JAUYPR01; family JAUYPR01; genus JAUYPR01. The sequence goes on along the minus strand of JAUYPR010000021.1, from coordinate 5,215 downwards.
AAAATTGGCTGAACATGGAAACCCCGATGCGTTTCCTGTCCCAAGACCAATGCTCGATGATGATAGTCTCGACTTTTCTTTTAGTGGACTTAAAACCGCAGTCAGCCGCATCATCCATGACCAACACCTAGATGATCAACAACGCGCTGATCTTGCGGCAAGTATTCAAGAAGCAATCGTAGATGTGCTGGTTCTAAAAACCGTGCGAGCGGCTCAACAACACAAGGTCGCACACGTCGTCGTTGCCGGCGGTGTCGCCGCAAATTCTCGCCTTCGCGATAAGTTTGAATTAGAAATTGACCTCCATATTCCTCCACCAACCTTGTGTACTGACAATGCCGTCATGGTTGCACGGTACGCGCATTTCAATTTCCACCCAATTCCATGGGAGAGCGTTGACGTTGCGCCAAACCTTTCGCTCGACCGTCAAGCAATTTGACAATGGAACATTGCAAGCAAGCTTGACACAGAACCAAAAATGTCCTATAATACTCCTATATGCAAGAGTCCTATAGAGCTGCGTGGGGACAGGACATAAAAGACCGCGGAACTCAAGCGTGGAAGGATGCTCGAGCGAGCATTCATCGAATCATTCGTAAAGATAAGACGCTTCATTTCACATCCATAGTCGCTCAAGCACAAGTGCAGCAAGAGGGAACAAGGGCAAGAGGAGTAATTCGAAAGCAAATTGAGCAATTGCGCATGACAGCCTCAAGCATCGTGCCGACGATTTCGGAGGAATACCTTGATGCATATGCCCATGCACATCAACCAATAACCGATCCCATTCCTCAAAAACCATCCATGAAGAATCCAATTCGATCTCTCTTTCAAGGAAAAATCCACCCAATTTCCCACCTTCGTTCCAATCTATAACTTCGGCTTCTCCAGTTTCTAAAAATTCACCCGTATCACCAAGGACATAGGATTGCTCAAGAAAACCTTAAAGAACACCTAGACGCTTACATTTCATCAGCGCACTTTTCGATAGCGAATACTTGATCCTTCTCCAATCCGCTCAATTTTTTTAAGATGAAGGAGTTTATTTAAAACCTGGTTGACGGTTATACGAGCAATTTGGGCATTTTTGGCAATATCATTGGGGGAAGCTTCATTCACCTCCTGCAAATATTGCCAAACTGCCAATTGTTTTGGCGATAATAAAATTTCAATATTCTCCTCTGTTATCAGATTTATAGCCATTTGTGATTGAGATAACAGTACGCTCAAGAAAAAATCAAGCCAGGCGCTAATACTCTCGGCTTTTGTTTTAAAAGTCTTTTGGCTTGTTCGCAGTGCCATGTAGTAGTCCGGCTTGTTGTCTTCAACTAATTTTTCATGAGAAACATAGGGTATGTACAAATAGCCAGCTTTGAGGAGCAGCAGGTTGGTTAAAATGCGGGATAAGCGCCCATTACCATCTTTAAACGGATGAATATTCAGGAGTTCGACAATGAAATTACCTATGACAAGCAAAGGATGATATTTTTTCGAACTCAAGACCATTTTGGTCCAGTCAACCAGTTCATTCATCTCTTTTGGTGTGAGATATGCCGGAGTAGTATCAAAAATTACACCAATGGATCTGCCTTGACCATCTACCATCTGGACTTTATTATCTCCACTCTTATAATTACCCCTATGAAGAGCGTCTTCTTCGACATATTTAAGAAGTTCTTTGTGCAGGTGTTTAATACTGCCCTCATTAAAACCTACATCTTCCCAAGAATTAAAAACGTTTTGCAGTAGTTCAAAATAACCTCGGACTTCCTCTTTATCACGGTCACTAAACTTTTCTATTGCTATACCGCGCATAAGATCCTCAACCGCTTCATCAGACAGCTTTGCCCCTTCAATGCGTGTTGATGCTCCGGTAGAGATAATCAGAACTGATCTTTTAAGCCTATTTAAAAACTGAGGGCTTAGGTTTGTACCCTGAATCCATCGTCCTTTCAGCTCCTCAATTTGAGCTATTTTTGACCAAATCTCATGAGGGATCTGGATTAATCTTTTGTCAAAACGGGTTATACCAGCCATATATATGATTATATATGGTTATATAGGGGAAGTCAAGCAGCGCCCCCGTTCATGTCCTAAGTCAGGAGACGCTTGATCGTTTTTCTTCTGGTTTTTCTTCAGGCTTTAGCTCCGATATGTCCCTGCAAATATCCGGCATGACAAGAGAACTCCGTTTACGCTAAAATGAGTGTTCATGGAGTCTTTCTTTAAATTCTTCTTTGTTGGTCTTCTATTGCTTGCCGTATTTCTTGCGCGGCGGGCGGATACGCACCCAACCCTCGGCCGCATTGGAAGCAAAGGGCTCCTCTTTTTGCCGCCCATCCTCCTCCTCGTTGCCGCATACGCAGGTATCACCAGGGGCGTGCCGCACGCGGTGCCAATACTTTTGGCTTTTGTCGGAGTGAGCGCAATCCTCTTCCGTCCAACGCGGCAGTTTCTTTGCCGATTCGTGCCCATGGACCTTGATTGCCCCTCCCACGTTTTTCTTCTCGTCGCAGTTTGGCTTCTCATCATCAATACACTGAGCGGAATACTCATACAGCAGTTACCTGAAACATTGAACGTGGCGTTGCCGGACGTTGCATTTCAAGAAAGCATTTTCGTGTTCGGCAGTTTGCTCGCGGCCGGGTTGTGGAATGGAGTGTCATTTTCCGCCATCTTGGCAAGCTTTGGGTTGACACGGCCAACGATCAGAACATTTTCGATTTCCCTCATTGCGACCGTCGCTTTGTATGTCGGACTGATTTTTGTTCTCGGACTCATCGCGATTATCGGCACTGCACTTGGTTTTTCGCCCGAACAATGGCTGACAGAACAACCCACCACCTATACCCTGCTTGAGAAATCCTTGACCCCAACAACAATCTTCCTCATTCCCATTTTGGTTGCGTTGGGTGAAGAAATGCTTTTTCGCGGGTTGTTACAGCCGCTACTTGGATTTTGGTTCACCGTGGTATTTTTTGTCATGGTGCACCTTCCGCAAAATAGTTTCCACCCTATCGCACTCTTGTTGTTTCTGCCCGCGATCGTGCTTGGCTTCCTGCGCATGCGGTACAATTTGACGACGAGTATATTGACACACATGTGGTACAACATGGGACTTTTAGCTCTTGCTTTGTTTGCGTCAAACACGGAGAACTTTCTTGCGCATGGATAAAATATACAATCACCAAGGCGTTGAAACAAAATGGTATGCCGCGTGGGAAAAAAGCGGCGCGTTTGCGCCGGGCAAAAAAAAGGACGGCGAGCAGCCGTTTTGCATCATCATGCCGCCGCCAAATGCAGATGGCCGGCTGCATGTTGGGCACGCGCTGTTTGTGACGATTCAAGATATTCTCATCCGCTACCACCGCATGAGGGGAGATGCAACGGTGTGGATCCCTGGAGCAGATCACGGTGGGATTTACACGCAAGTGGTGTTCGAACGCAAACTGAAAAGACTTGGCAAAACGCGGTTTGATTTAGGGCGGGAGGAGTTTTATCAACAGTGTTATTCCTTTTGCATGGAATCGCGCAAAGAAATGGAGAGTCAATTGCGCTCGTTGGGCGCATCGTGCGATTGGAGCCGCAAACGATTCACGTTGGACCCAGACGTCAGCCGCATTGTGACAGAAACCTTTGTCCGGCTGTATAACGATGGCCTCATTTACCGGGGTGCCCGGATGATCAATTGGTGCCCACGCTGTGCGACCGTGTTATCCGACCTTGAGGTTGATCATATTGAGACACCTTCGAAGCTCTTTATTCTTCGCTATCCCCTCGCGGGGGATACGTCTTCGTCTATTCTGGTTGCAACCACACGACCTGAAACAATGCTTGGCGATACGGCCGTCGCCGTCCATCCAACGGACAAGCGATACAAACATCTTGTTGGAAAAATGGTCCGTCTTCCACTCGTCAACCGCGATATTCCGATCATCGCAGATCGTGCGGTTGACCCAGTATTCGGAACCGGTGCGATCAAAGTGACACCTGCACATGACCCAAACGATTTTGACATTGCCAGTCGGCATAAACTTCCATCCATCAAAGTCATTGGAGAAAACGGTTGCATGACGAACGAGGCCCATCCTTACACAGCAATGAAAACGCTTGATGCACGGAAAAAAATTATTGAAGACTTGACCGCACAAGGATTGGTCGAGGATGTTTTCGACCATACCCACGCGGTGGGCACGTGCGAACGCTGCGCAACCGTGGTCGAACCACTCGTATCGAAACAGTGGTTTGTGAGAATCGAGCCGTTAGCAAAAAAGGCAACTGCCGCAGTCGAAGAAAAAGCTATCCATATTCTGCCCGAACGATTTCGGGAACAATATATGCATTGGATGGAACATGTGCACGATTGGTGCATCTCGCGCCAGCTGTGGTGGGGACATCGCATTCCAGTTTGGTATTGCGATGCATGCGGTGAAGATTCCCCCATCGTCTCAACCGAACCACCAATTGTGTGCCCACACTGCAAAGGCAAAACATTGACCCAAGACCCAGACACGCTCGATACGTGGTTTTCATCGGGCCAATGGCCCTTCGCGACGCTGAAGGTAAACCAGTCTGATGATTTCAAACGTTTCTACCCAACAACTGTTTTGGAAACCGGCTATGACATTTTATTCTTTTGGGTCAGCCGCATGATCATGCTCGGTTTGTATATAACCAATGATGTTCCATTCCGGACCGTATATCTTCATGGCATGGTGCGCGATGAAAAAGGACGAAAGATGTCGAAATCTATCGGCAACGTGATTGATCCTATTGACATGGCTGATCGCTACGGCGCGGACGCGGTGCGGATGTCGTTGGTGTTTGGGAACGCGGCTGGGAATGATGTGAATTTTGGCGAGACAAAAATTCGCGGCATGCGCAACTTCACGAATAAACTATGGAACATTACAAGATACATAACGAGTTTTTCACAAAATCCACGTGCCTCAGATAAACCTATAGCATTTGAAGCCCGGCTGAACGATGTGGTCCACCAAACCACTGACATGCTCGACCATTATCGTTTCTCCGATGCCAGTCAACTTCTCTATGAAGTCATCTGGCATGAATTTGCGGACAAGCTGCTTGAAGAATCAAAGACTGACCGCGAACGGTATCAACCGGTCCTTGTTTCATCATTCACGACACTTCTTACTCTTTTGCATCCATTCATGCCGTTTGTGACGGAAGAATTAACCAGCCGCCTGCATCC
>JAUYPR010000014.1 GCA_030695785.1 bacterium | reverse complement strand
AAAGAAAATCCATCCGTCTGCCCTGGCTGGGTGGTGGTGTTCGCAATATAGATGATTCTCCCTCGGCAATATTTTAGCGCTTCAACCATGCCCTCTGCCAACAGACATGCAATCACCGTGGTAAAAAGCGACCCTGGCCCGATGGTCACGAGGTCTGCAGCCCGAATCGCTGCAGCCGCCTCTGGATTCACGGCGACTCCTTGATCTTTGAAAAAAAGGCGTCTTATCACAGGCTTTTCGACTGCGCGAACGTTCAGTTCTTCGCACACGACCCGTCCATCTGCTAATTCTGCGCAAAGGTGGGTATTGTACAACGTCACCGGCAGGACGCGCCCATTCACCTTCAGAAACGACGCCGTCTCTGCCACGGCTTTTTCAAAATTTCCATGCATTTGGGCAAGGGCGGCGATGAAAAGGTTGCCGAACGCCATGCCATCTAAATCAGTCATTTTTTCCGACCGGAAGCGAAATTGAAAAAGGTTTTTTAAATCCTCGGGGGCTTCGGACAGCGCTAAAAGCGCGTTGCGAATATCACCTGGGGCGGGAATGTTGGCGGCCACGCGGATCTTCCCCGTGGATCGGCCCGAGTCGGTCACGGCGATGACCCCGGTAATGGAGGCGTGTTGCTTCATCCCAACCATCACTTGGGCCGCTCCGTTCCCACCGCCGATGCAGACGAGGTTCATCATTTAAAATTCCACCTTTATCTCCCGGTACTCCTTCAACTTCTCCCGAAATATCCGTTGAATTTCACCCAAGCCCTTTTCCGTTTTGCTCTCAAACCGCATGGAGAGTTTTGGTTGCGTGTTGGAAGCTCGAACAATCCCCCATCCTCGGCCATTGGCCGATCGTCCTCTGGACGACCTGTCTGGAAATGTTACCCTTGCACCATCAATGGTATTCACATCATATTTTTCATCCTGAAATGCCTTGGTGACCTCGCTCACCATGTCGAATTTGCGGACATCCGGGTTTGTCCCACGGACGTCGACGCGATACTCTGGCGTGGAAACATATCGAGGCATATCCGCGAGAATATCTGTCACCGATTCCGTCGACTGACTCACAAATGATAACAACCGCACCATCGCGTACAACGCATCGTCGTAGCCATAATAGTCGTCCCCGAAAAAGAAATGGCCGGACGATTCAACGCCCATGAGCGCGCCGGTTTCCCGCATCCGCGACTCTATGTTCGGATACCCGACTTTCCCGAAATATCCCTTGCCGCCGGCTGACTCGACATCATCAAAAATTGCCTGCGACATCACGGGGTTAATCACAACACCCGCCCCTTTGTGCGAGCGGAGGACTTCGCGGCTAAAAAGGACGGCGAGCTTATCGCCGCCGAGAAATGTTCCGGTTTCATCTGTCGCGTTCATCCGGTCGCAATCACCGTCTAACGCAATACCGACGTCCGCGCCAATCTCTCTAACCTTTATCTGTAGCTGACCATAGTCGTCAACTTCTTGCGGGTTCGGCGTGTGGTTGGGAAAAGTGCCGTCGGATTCTTCAAACAAAACCGTTGCGTCAACGCCGAGCATATCGAGAATCCGGCGGACAAACAGCCCGCCAGTGCCATTGCCCGTATCAACCACAACCTTGAGTTTTCGACCGAGTTTGATCCCTCTCGTGATTCTTTTGATATAGTCTTCTGAGATGTCTTTTGAAGAGACACCGGCCGCGGGTGACCCGCCTACCGGCGAGGCAGACACCGAGTGGGGTGACGAAGTGACAGGCTTGCCGGCCGTAGCTCTGAAAAGAGCGGAGGCTGGACCCGCGGCAATGATTCGCTCATAAATCATCTGCGTCCCACCGACGAATAATGGCTTTTTCTTTTCCCGCATCTTGATCCCATTGTCTTCCGCCGGATTGTGCGAGGCCGTCACTTGGATTCCACCATCCAGATTCAAGTGATATCCGGCAAAATACACCATTGGGGTCACCGCGGTCCCAATGTCCACGACCGACACGCCCTGTGATACAACCCCATCGATGACCGCCGTTTTGATTCTCGGAGAGGAAACGCGGTTGTCTGCGCCAACAACAATCTGGTCAACGCCTTTTTCAAGGATAAAGGACGCATACGCTTGCCCGATGGCGCGACTGATCTCGTCAGTCAATTGCGTGTCCGCAGCTCCCCGGATGTCATACTCTCGGAAGATTTCTTTCTGCACTGTCATGGTTGCACTATTGTGCACGGTTCAAGAATCGTTGTCAATCATACCAATTGGAGATTCTTCCCACGTCGGTTTGGGGAGATTGGTGTAATGGGGGTTTGGGACGGCACGAGGCTTATCGTCCTCACCCTTTACAATGTAGTACGCCATGCCGTGCTTTGTTCGAATCGTCTCGTAATCATTTTGGGAATGCGACGCATCCGACGGCGCATCATCGCTCGTGACCAATGCTTCTTCGCCAACATTCACCATCGCGTGCCCCCAAACGCCCTCAATGTGGATAGAATCACCGGCCTTGAGGCGCACCAGCCGAACGGCTTCGATCTTGTCATTCTGCCTTTCATGATTGAATCCTAAGATAACAGATCGCTTCTGCAACACAAACACCGCCTCCCCATGCAAAACCCAGTATGTTTCCGGCTGTAAATTTTTGTGGTAGTGGCCGACGGATTTGTTGTATTCTTTTCCGTACATCGCCGCTGGCCAAACGCTGATGTTGGGCTTCCCGCGGATCATGAAGTAGGCTTCTTCGGGTCCATCGGCTAACGGGTCCAAAAGAACCGGCCGGAGTTCATCAAGGGTGCGGGCTTTACCTAAACTCATACGGTTCAGCATACCAAAAAGTCACTCTGCCTGTCAAAGAGGAAATTTTCAACGCATCAATGTTTCAAACGTTTGAGTCATTGTATCATTGAAAATTATTTTTCAGTCTATCCCCCGCCGCGGAGAATTTCCGATGCTTTCAGCGGATCCATAATATTCACCGACAAACCTGTCCCCAATTCAAACCCGGCCCGGTGAATGAGGCGTGGAATAATCCGGAGGTACCAGTTTTTGTCGTGGTGGATGTAGTAGTTGTACGACAACCCCCTCTCCTTGGTCACGGCCGGAACCCCTGGGTGTTCGTGGTCAGACTGTGCAAGATGTTGAATAAGCCGCTGCATCAC
>JAUYPR010000004.1 GCA_030695785.1 bacterium | reverse complement strand
TGAACGCGAATATCAATTTATTACCAGTCGATAATGCTATTGTGAAGAAATTTGTTCCATTAAAGCTCTTTCTTGAGAAGAAAGGCCAAAAAATCTCTGATTTTGACCTGCTGATTGCAAGTACAGCCCTCGTGTATGATTTGACACTTGCCACAAGAAACAAACGCCACTTCTCTCGTATTCCTCGACTCCAACTTCTTTAAGTTTTTCCATCGTGTGGTACATTCATCGCATGACAGAAGGTGAGCGGGGGTATTGGTTCGCGTTTAATTTTATTGACGGCATCGGGCCGGCGCGGTTTGCCCTGTTACGTTCGCATTTTGGATCAGCAGAAGAGGCATGGGACGCGTCGGAACATGCTCTGCAGGCGATTGGGGTTCCTGCACCCGCCATCAAAAATATTCTGACCACCCGTCGCTCTTTTGATCCAAAAGAAAATCTTGACAAGATTCGAAAACAAAACATCGATCCGATCACCCTTCTTGATGCGGCTTACCCCAATCTGCTCAAAACCATTCCAGATCCCCCGTTTGTGTTGTATGCGCGGGGGGATTCTACGCTTCTTCAAACTTCCTGCATTGCGGTGGTCGGAACGCGGAAAATGACGTCCTACGGCCAAACGGTCACAGAGACAATCACAAACGGATTAGTGGATGCGGGGTTAACCATCGTCTCCGGGTTAGCGCTCGGGGTGGATGGTGAAGCGCATCGGACAACGCTTGAGCACGGTGGGAAAACGATTGCTGTGCTGGGATGTGGGGTCGATTGTATTTATCCGCCACGGCATAAGGGGTTGGCTGATGCTATTTTGCGCGAGGGCGGTGCGATTATTGCCGAAGCGCCGTTGTCGCGCTGGGTTAGCCGCGGGATCTTCCCGGCCCGCAACAGAATTGTGAGCGGTCTATCCCTTGGGGTTGTCATCTGCGAAGCGGCAGAAAGAAGCGGCGCGCTCATTACTGCGCGGCTTGCATTGGAACAAGGCCGCGAGGTGTTTGCAATCCCCGGACCGATCACGAGCCAGTTTTCCAAAGGGCCATCCCAGCTTATCCAGCAGGGGGCAAAGCTGGCCGCGTCAGTGGAGGATATTCTTTCTGAACTTCCCAATTTTTCTGCATCTGGAATCAAAAAAGCAGAAACCCGACAACCACAATCCAAAGAAGAACAGGCGATTGTTGGCGCACTGCAAGCGAATGTTCAATCTCTCGATGATTTAATCGGAACGACCCAATTGCCAGCATCAACATTGATGGCGGCAATGTCGATGCTCGAGCTCAAAGGTTGGATTAGGCTTCAAACCGATGGGAAATATGCGCTTGTCTAAGATACAATCACGTTATGCCAAATATCATCATCGTTGAATCGCCCACAAAAGCGCGGACACTCGAACGATTCTTGGGTTCAGGTTGGACAATCGCCGCGTCCATGGGGCATATACGCGATTTGCCGAAATCCACACTCGGCGTAGATGTTGAGAACAATTTTACCCCAGAATACGTTATCTCTCCTGATAAGAAGAAAAATATTACTCAACTTAAAGCGCTCGTAAAACCACTCGTGAAAAAAAGAGGAAAAATTTTCCTCGCTACAGATCCAGATCGGGAAGGCGAAGCGATTGCCTGGCATCTTCTAACTGTCCTTGGTGTTCCACCCAACATGGCGCAGCGGATTGTTTTCCACGAAATTACCAAAGAGGCGATTGATGAGGCAGTCAAACACCCGCGGGAGATAAATCAGCATCTTGTGGATGCGCAGCAGGCGCGGCGCGTATTGGATCGATTAGTCGGCTACAAACTTTCACCATTATTATGGCGGAAGGTTCGGCGGGGACTTTCCGCTGGGCGCGTGCAGAGCGTGACACTGCGGCTTGTGGTTGACCGCGAACGGGAGCGGGAAGCATTTCAAGCGGTTGAATATTGGAGTATTGATGCGGAGTTTGGACATGAAACAACAAGATTTTCCGCCCAACTTGCACGCATTGACGGGAAGAAAGCGGACATATCGAGCAAAGAACAATCGGATGAAATCCTGAAAAATCTTCATGGAAAGCAATATATCGTTGCAAACGTCCAGAAAAAAGAAGTGCTCAGGCGTCCGTATCCGCCGTTTACAACATCAACCCTGCAGCAAGATGCAAATCATACCCTTGGCTTTAGCGCGAAGAAAACCATGGCGGTTGCGCAACGGCTGTATGAGGAGGGGCATATTACGTATATGCGTACGGATTCATTCCACCTTGCACCTGGAGCAGTGGCGTCGGCACGGGATGAAATACAGCGCCGATTTGGAGACCGTTATCTTCCACCATCCCCCCGGTTTTACAAAACGACATCAAAACTTGCCCAGGAAGCGCATGAAGCGATCCGCCCCACGGATATTCGTATTGGCGGCGATGAGATGCAAGGAAAGGTTGACCGCGATGCCAGCCGGTTGTATGGCCAAATCTGGAAACGCATGCTCGCGTGTCAGACAGCGGATGCAGTCGTGAGTCAAGACGCCATTGATATTGATGCCGGAACGTACTGCTTCCGCGCCAATGGTCTCATGATCCGCTTCGACGGTTGGTTGGCGATTATGGGTGTGGATACGTCAAAAGAACGCATCCTGCCGGATATTTCCATTGGCGAATCCGTCGAGCTGGTGCATATTGCCGGCGCCCAACACTTCACCGAGCCTCCGCCCAGATATTCTGAAGCAACGCTCATTAAAATGCTCGAAGAACTTGGTATCGGTCGTCCAAGTACGTACGCGCCGATTCTCTCGACGATTCAAGAACGCCAATATGTCGAGCGTCTCGAGGGCCGACTCGTCCCAACATCTCTCGGGATTGCGGTTTCAGATTTCCTGGTGAAACACTTCCCTCACGTGGTGGATAACAACTTCACCGCCAAGCTCGAGGATCAATTCGATGCGATTGCGCAAGGACACGCTACATGGGTGCCGGTTATCCGGACGTTTTATGGGCCATTTGAAAAACATATTGAAGAGGTGACGGAAAATGCGAAACGCGTGAAGATTGAAGCCGAAGCAACCGGCGAGGATTGCCCGGAATGCCAGAAGCCGCTTGTTTTCCGCATCGGCCGGTTTGGGCGGTTTATCGCATGTTCGACTTTTCCGAAGTGTCGATATACGAAACCATTCGTGGTGAAAACAAACATTCCCTGCCCTGAATGTAAAGAAGGGGAAGTAATTCAGAGAAGGACGCGGAAAAAGAAGGTGTTTTACGGCTGCAGTAGATACCCTGCGTGCAAATTTGCCTCGTGGAAGAAGCCGAAGGTCCTGAGTGAAATCGAAGGGCCCATCCATGGTATAAAGGATGGTATGTTGAATGGAGTAAAACCATGAAATTCGTTTTTATCTCCGGCGGTGTGATTTCCGGCATTGGGAAAGGTATTACCACCGCCTCCCTCGGCGCCATTTTGAAAGCGCGGGGGTTTCGCATTTCTCCGGTGAAAATCGACATGTATTTGAATGTTGACGCCGGGACCATTCGGCCGCAAGAACATGGAGAGGTATTTGTAACCGATGATGGGGTCGAAACCGATCAAGATCTTGGCCACTATGAACGATTTTTGCATGAAAATTTGACGACGGCAAATTACATCACGACCGGGCAAATTTATCAAGCAGTGATCAAAAAAGAGCGCGCGTTTGACTACGACGGGGAAGACGTAGAAGCGATCCCGCACGTCACCGACGAAATCGTGCGGCGGATTA
>JAUYPR010000066.1 GCA_030695785.1 bacterium | reverse complement strand
CGAAGATGAAATATCCACCGAGGAAGCCGATAAGAAAAAATGGAAGAAGAAAACGGAACATAGATTAAAAAGGACCAAATCCCAAGTACCAAGTTTCAAGTACCAAGGACCAAACAATTTTGAATTTCGGTTTTTTGAATTTGTTTGGTTCTTGAAATTTGAGATTTGGAGTTTTCATCTTGCTGCTGGCGTCGCTGTTGGCGTTGGGCTGTACCACGCGCCGCCCGCGCCAGTTTTCCCGAAATTATTCGCCACGAACGAGAGGTCAAGATTATTCACGATTTTGTCATTATTGATGTCCGCAAACATATTCCACTTCGCGGACGTGGGGGTGGCGCCAAACGCATCCTGGATGATCTTGGAGTCAAACGCATCCACCACGTTGTCGGCGTTCAAATCACCGGCCAAAAGGAGAATGGGATTTTCGCCCACCTTTGTTTCTCCTTGGCTCGCCACAAAGCGGAAACTCTGCGCCAAATGCTGTGGGCCTTTGATATACGCAATGTAGGTTCGGCCGGGAAAGAGGTTGGTCAAACTGAATCCGCGAACCGATCCATCCGCCTGCGCTTGACTGCTTCCGGTTTGAAGATAGGTTGGCGGCGTTCCTTCAGATGCCGCAATGCCGATGAAAATTTCACCGTTGTTGTTTCCTGTGGGCCGACCCTGAAGTTGGATAGTTGCGGCAAGGGTCATGCCGCCAGTGGGAGCTGACGCGGTCGCGGTCTTTTCACCAGGAATTGGGAAGTCAGTTAACGTCGAAAATGGCCCGACCGGCAGTTCAGGCTCGTCGCTTGTTTTGTCTTCAAACGCTTTGGAGCGGACGTCAGCACGGTATTTGGTGACGAAATACACAATAGCTGGGGAGGCTGCTAAGAGCAGGAATGTCAAAATTAAAATAACCAATTGCCTACGGGACAGACCGAGCATGAAGATAGCGTAGCAGATTTATGGACAAAAGGCAAAAGTCGAAAAAAATTCAAATGATTAAAATTTTGAAATTTGCAATTTGGTACTTGGTTCTTCCCATCAAACTTCCAGTTTGATGGCGGGTGTCATGGTACCACACAAGGTTGCTTTGAGGACTTTTCCGGAAAGAGCAGCCAAAATTGTTTGAATATTCTTCACGATCGCGTCTGCCTCCATGGAGAGTTTGCCAATGGCGATATGCATAAACGGGAGGTCTTTTTCTGTTTTGATGTCGATCGTGCCTTTCCCGCGTTGTAGAAGTAGAGAGGCTGGGTCGTTGGTCAGTGTGCCATTTTTCGGATTGGGCATGAGGCCACGTGGGCCCAGGATTTTTGCAATCGGGACCAGCGCCGGCATCATTTCCTCTGTTGCGAGCACGACGTCGACCTTCGGAAGGCCCTCTTTCTGGATTTTTTCCACGAGTTCTGCTCCACCCACCATCGTTGCTCCAGCCTCTTTTGCCGCGTCCGCGATCTCTTTTTTCGAGGTAAAGACCAATATCGTGTGCTCTTTTCCGGTTCCGTGGGGGAGGATAACGGTCTGGCGGATATTTTTTTCTCGCAAGGTCAAATGCAGCTCCACGGTTTGATCAAATGCCGTCCGGCCGATTTTTTTCAGCAGGCCGACCGCTTCAGGTAATGTGTAGGTTTTGGTCGCATCAACGAGTTTCCTGACCGCAAGGTAGTCTCGACCACGAGCAGCGGGTTGTTTCTTTTCTTTTGTTTTCGTTTTTGTTAATCCGGCTTCATTTTTCACCTGAGATTCTATCGGTCGCTGCGCCGAGTCTGGACTCGGCTGTGCTTCCTCCAGAATGACATCATTACCAGGATTCAAGAGCTGCTCCTGCGATCTGGTGGAATCTGGGGATTTTTCTGATGTGTCCTTTTTGCCTTTTTTTCTCTTTGAACTCTTCATACGACTTTCACTCCCATGCTCCGGGCGACGCCTTCAACAATGCGGGTCGCTTGTTCTACGTCGTCTGTATTTAAATCCGGCAGTTTTCCTTCCGCAATCTCCCGGGCTTTGTCTCGTGTCAAGGTGCCGACTGACTCTTGTCCTGCTTTGCCGCTGCCCTTTGTTACGTTGAGCGCTTTTTTGATCATTTCCGCAATTGGCGGTTTTTTGACAATAAACGAGAAGGTTCGATCTTCATAGACCGTGATAATGACCGGGACGATATTGCCTTTTTGGTCTGCTGTTTTTTCATTGAACGCCTTCACAAAGTCCATGATCGGTAATCCATGTTGGCCTAAGGCCGGGCCGACTGGCGGGGCAGGGGTCGCTTCTCCTGCCGGGATGGCTAATTTAATAAATGTTTTTATCTTTTTGGTGCTCATAGCTTCGCCACTTGGAGAAAGTCAAGTTCTACAGGGGTTTCACGCCCGAATATCGAGACCAGCACTTTGATCTTCCCTTTTTCCTCATTCATCTCACTCACCGTTCCAAGAAAATCGGCAAACGGCCCCTCAACAATTTTAATCGCTTCGCCCAAGGAAAACGTGGCGATATACTGCGGCGCTTCGGTTTCCATGAACTGCACAATCGTGACCACGTCTGAATCTGGAAT
>JAUYPR010000053.1 GCA_030695785.1 bacterium | reverse complement strand
ATTCGGATTATTCCTGAAGAAGAACGGCCAGAATATGGTCGCTTTGTGATTGAGCCATTGGAGCAAGGGTACGGCCAAACGATTGGAAACAGTCTGCGGCGTGCACTCTTATCCAGTTTATCCGGTGCTGCAATCACACAGGTGAATATTCGGGGTGCGGCACATCAGTTTACGAGTCTCGAGGGCGTGTCAGAAGATGTCGTGATGATGATTCTCAATCTCAAAAAGATTCATGTCCGCCTGGATGGGAAAGAGAAGGGGATCGCGACGTTGAAAGTGAAGGGATTGCGTGAGGTGAAAGCTTCGGATATTGAGCTACCGGCCGGTGCAACCATTGCAAATCCCGAACAACCGATCACGACCATAGCGAAAGGCGTGTCATTGGAAATGGAGATAGTGATCGAACAAGGGAAAGGATATTCAAGCGCTGACGAGCGGCCATCCGAGGAAATTGGAGTGATTCCGGTGGATGCGCTTTTCTCGCCAGTCGTTCGGGTGAATTACACGGTCGAGGCAACACGGGTTGGCCGTATTACCAACTTTGACAAGCTCACCATTGACATCACGACGAACGGGACGAGAACGCCGTCGGAATGTTTGGTGCAAGCGGCAAGCGTGCTCGTTGATCACTTTACCCTGTTTGTCCATCCGGAGAAGACGGTGGGGACGACGGCAAAGGTAGATCGAAAAGCCGAAGCGGCAAAACGCCAGTTGGTGGATGAACTCGATCTTCCTATTCGAATCGTGAACAGCCTCAAGGCGGCTGGAATCGAAACGATTGGCGATCTCGCGGGATACTCTCGCGGCTCTTTACGTCGTGTTCGGAACCTTGGTGGAAAATCGATTGATGCGGTGGAGAAGACACTCGTCGAAAAAGGGCTGAATTTGTCAACGGAGGAGAAGTAACGTATGCGGCATGGAGTGCGTGGCCGCAAATTGAATCGGCCGACGGGTGAACGGCTTGCGTTGTTACGCGGTTTGGCACGCGCGTTGTTTGAGCACGAAGTTATTCAAACAACCGAGGCACGCGCAAAAGCGGTTCGGCCGTTTGTCGACCGTCTGATAACACGTGCGTGTGAGGGAACACTTCCCGCGCGAGCGCGGCTTGTCGCGGTTTTGCAGGAAGACAACCTGGTTGATAAAATGATCCACGTCTATGGATCTCGATATAAAGACCGGCACGGCGGATACACGCGGATGGTCCGCGTCGGGATAAGGCGAGGAGATGCCGCGCCTCTCGTGCGGCTCGAGTTGGTCGGTCGAGAAAAAGAGAAATCTGTATGAACAAACCACCTATTGTTGAATGGGTTGTGATGGATGCGAAAGATCAGGTTTTGGGTCGTTTTTGCACGGCCGTCGCCGTGTCACTTTTAGGGAAAGATCGTATCTTCAGCCACCGGCCCGACCTTTTATTAGAGCGGCATGTGGTGGTGGTCAACGCGACACAGATCCATGTCAGTGGGAATAAGGTCGAGGCAAAACAGTATATCCGTCACTCCGGCTATCCCGGCGGGCTCAAGGTGACGTCGTTTAAAAAAATGCAGGCAGAAAAGCCGGAAGAGATTATTGTGCACGCGGTGCGCGGCATGATTCCGCATAATCGGTACGGACACAAGGTTATGACCAGGTTACATGTGTATACGGGTGAGCGTCATCCGCATCCAGTAAAATCGGAGATCCTGAGCGGAGTCGAAGGAAAGGTGACGACATGAGTCCGGAGGCAATCGTATATGCAGTGGGTCGGAGGAAAACAGCGGTCGCGCGCGTTCGCCTCATCATGGGCAAAAGTCCGATCGTCGTGAACAACAAACCCGCGAATGAGTATTTCCGCCATCCGTTGTTTGTCGAGACATTGAACCGACCGTTTGTCTTGACGGAAACGCAAGAAAAGTACACTGCGACCGTGAGAGTGAAAGGCTCAGGTTCATCGGGGCAACTGGGTGCGACGGTGCATGGCATTGCCCGTGCGCTTGCATCTGCCTCTCCTGAATATCGGAAAACCCTCAAAGCCGCGGGACTATTGACGCGCGACCCACGCGCAAAAGAAAGCCGGAAATACGGTTTGGCCGGCAAAGCACGCAAGAAAAAGCAGAGTCCGAAGCGATAACCTCAATAAAAAAAAATTAGGACTCTTCAAGATTGACGTAGAGAGCTTGGAATGCAGGATTTTTCTCCATCTTGTCTGTCGCTTCTTGAACAATTTGGCGGACCCGTTCCTTACTCAGCCCAACCTCTTTTGCAACCTGACTGAGTGCATGCTTTTCTCCACCGTTGAGTCCGAAGCGCGACTCCACAATACTTCTTTCTCGCGGGGTCAGTACTGCTCCAAGTATTTCGGTAAACATGGAACGGAGTTCTTCATCTTCGAGGTCTCGTTCAAGATGGACACGCTCGTCCGGAATATAGTCGCTTATGGGGTGATCCGCATCCTCCATATAGGAGTGATCTAGGGCGAGAATGGGTCGGCCTGCAAAAAGGAGATCGTGCAAATAACCTCTTTTCTTCCCAAGTCCGACGGCGATTTCTCCGAGTGAAGGAAGCCGTTGGTGTTCGTCGTAAAATTTTTCCTTGAAACCTTCAATTTTTCCAAGGAAAACAATCGATCCGACCGGGATGCGGATGAGACGATCGAGATTTTCACTCCCGCGCGTGACCGCTTGACGAATCCACCAAACCGCGTAGGTCGAGAACCTACACCCCCTTGTGTAGTCAAACTTATCGACTGCCCGTATCAGCCCAAGATTTCCTTCTTGGATAAGGTCCATAAGGGGTAGTCCACGCCTATTTTGGTATTTGCGTGCAATGTGGACTACAAGGCGGAGATTTGCCTCGATCATCTTTTGTTTGGCACAAGGGTCACCTTGCGCGATGCGTGCTCCTAGTCCCTGTTCTTGTTCGAAAGTAAGGAGTGGAATTGTAGAGACTTGATCCATGTAGATACGGAAAATGTCCAGATCCTCCCCATCAGAAGAGAATGGTTCAAGCGAGTCATTTGGAAATAACAGGTGGTCAGGGGGAACATGTGTTAAAAGCGCGCCGTTTTGTTTTCTCTCCTGGTACGACATAGCCCGTGTATTGTAGCAAAGTCGGTGAAGCTGTGTTTAGTGTTAGCGCAGAAATTCTGGGGCGTTATGCATGATGATGTGGTGTGGGTGGCTTTCTTTCAAACCTGCACCGGTGATTTGCCAATAGGTCACCGTCCACAAATCAGCAATCGTCGCGGCGCCATAATACCCCATGGCTGTGCGCAACGCGCCAACAAGATGTTCGATAATCGTTGCGACTGGCCCCTTGTATGGTACTTTGCCGGAAACGCCCTCGGGCACATGGCGGGAAAAATACCGGTCCGTTCCGCGTTTTTGTTGGGCCTCTTTTGAGCCCATGCCGCGGTAGGTTTTATACCGTTGGCCGTTGTTTGAGGTAAACACATCCCCCGGTGCTTCATCGGTTCCAGCCAACATATTTCCAAGCATGACGGCAGAAGCACCCGCGGCAAGCGCCTTTGCGATATCTGCAGGGTAGACAATGCCGCCGTCGGCAATCACTGGAACGTGATATTTGCGTGCGACTTCTGCACACTCCAAAATCGCGGTGAATTGCGGGACGCCCACGCCAGCCACATCGCGCGTGGTGCAAATGGATCCGCAGCCGATGCCGACTTTTAACGCGTCCGCGCCGGCTTTGATGAGGAGCTGCGCACCTTCTTTGGTGGCAATGTTGCCAACAATCAGTGGTGTTTTTGGGAATGCTTTTTTGAGTTTCGGCACTGCATGCACAACATTCATATGATGTCCATGCGCAGTGTCGACCACCAATACATCCACGCCAGCGTCAACCAGCGCGGACGCTCGCGGCATCATTTCTTCTCCCACACCAATGGCCGCCGCGACATGTAACGAGCGATCAACATCTTTCACTGCTCTGACTCCTTCTGCTTGTTTTTGAATGGTGTTGTTGCGGTGAATGACACCCAGTCCGCCAAGCTTTCCAAGGGTTATTGCCATGGTGCTTTCGGTAACGGTGTCCATGGCCGCGGATACAATGGGGATATCGAGTGTAATGCTGCGCGTCAGTTTGATGGAAATATTCGTCGTGCGAGGAAGGACTGATGAGGTTTGTGGTTCTAAAAGAACGTCGTCAAAGGCAAGAGCAAGGCCGCGGAAGCGAGAGGAAGAAGAAGTTCGAGCCGCCATAATTGATTATACACGAATGGTCAAAGATTGTATAATACTCTCGTATGATAATAACTTTTTTTGAAATAGAAGAGTGGGAAAAACAATATTTCCAAGGTGCATTACCGAGAAATTCCTTATCGTTTTATGAGAAACCACTGACGGATGAAGTCATTCCCTCCATTGCTGATACAGAAATTCTTTCCAGCTTTATTTACTCAAGGCTATCTTCGGAAGTCCTTCCGCATTTTCCAAAGCTCAAACTGATCGCTACCCGTTCGACCGGTTTTGATCATATTGACATTGAATATTGTAAAAAAGCGGGCATTGCCGTCTGCAATGTTCCCACCTATGGTGTGAACACCGTTGCTGAGCATACGTTCGCACTGATCCTTGCTTTATCTCGGAAGATCGTTCCCTCTATTGAGCAGACAAAAAGAGGAGATTTTAGCCTCGGGGGTTTACGCGGCTTTGAATTGGCAGGGAAAACGCTTGGAATTGTTGGTTTGGGGAACATTGGCAAACGGGTTGTTGAAATAGCCCAGGTTTTTAAAATGAATATCTTGGTCTTTACCAGACATCCTGACCAAAATCTGGCAAAACAGTTCGAGATAACATTTGTTGAGCTTCCTGCCCTTCTTCGTCATTCCGATATCGTTTCTATCCATGTGCCGTTGATCGCCGAAACCCGCCACCTTATCAATAAAGGAAATATTGCCTTGATGAAAAAAGGAAGCCTTCTTATCAATACCGCACGAGGAGCAGTGGTCGAAACGGAAGCAGTGGTTTTTGCTTTAGAGAAAGGAATTCTTGCTGGGGTCGGACTGGATGTTTTAGAGGAAGAGGGCGCTTTAAAAGAAGAGCGAGAACTTCTGACGAAGGAATTTTTAAAAACCGGTGATCTCAAAACCCAACTGCTTAATCATGTCCTTCTGACAAAAGAAAACGTTATCATTACCCCCCATAATGCTTTTAATAGCCGTGAGGCATTACAAGAGATTCTGCAAACGACGGTGGGGAATATCACATCTTTTCTTGCCGGCCAACCGGTGAACCTTATCACGCAATCAAAATGAAACGAGTGATCATTTTGACTCCCAATTCCCACCCAGCCAGAGCCACACCAGGATCAATTTTGTGGATTCTCAATCCGTCGCAATTACTGAATACCACTCGAACCTTTTTTCCTGCCCGCCGTAGCCCTGGGATAGGTGGTCGCGTTGAAATACGACCAAACAACCGCCAGCGCCATTTTGAAAGCATATTTTGCCCACTTGTTCGCGCTCGGATCAACTGGCACTCTGGCGTCAAGCCGTTGCGCCAACTGATACAAACTGCGCGCTTCCAAAACCTCGTAGCAGTAAATCAAATGTTCAACTGCTTCTCTTTGTGCGCGCCAAAAAGCAAACAGTGTGCCGTTTTTCAATTCATGATTTTCTAAAACCACCACTCCAAAAG
>JAUYPR010000064.1 GCA_030695785.1 bacterium | reverse complement strand
CCATTTGCCCCCGGTATTGCGCAGTCGTGCTCGAGGATATCCGCGTCAAATCATCGTCGCAACTGATCCAACACCGGCTCCGTCTTTCTGGAATACATCCAATCAACAACGTGGTAGACATCACGAATTATGTGATGCTCGAGCTCGGCATCCCATTGCACGCGTTTGACCTGGATGCAATCCACCCGCCGTTGACGATGAGGCGGTCAAAAAAAGGAGAACAGCTGATAACGCTCGACGGTAAGATGCGGGTGTTGCTATCTGACGCGATTGTCATTGAGGACAAACAAGGGTTGATTGACCTTGCCGGGCTCATGGGCGGAAAGTCGTCCGGCATCACCGAAAAAACAACGCGTATCCTTCTCCATTGTCCAATCTACAATCCTGTGCTCATTCGACGGACAAGCAAGGCGTTGGGGTTGCGGACCGAGGCATCGGGCCGGTTTGAAAAAAAACTGGATATGGACGCTCCTTCGTTTGCACTAGCGCGCGCGGTCGAGCTTTTGAAAAAGCACGCCGATGCGACCGTTACGTCCGGCATGGCGGACCGCGTGCTGGTCAAATTTTCCCGACCGGTCATTATCTATCCGCTATCAACATCCAACATAGTGCTTGGCATTGACGTCAGTTTCCAAACCGCGACACGGATTCTTATGAGTCTTGGCTTTCACGTCCAAAAGAAAAAAGATAGCCTCGTTATTACCCCACCATCATTCCGCCGCGACATTGCAATCAAAGAAGATATCGCTGAAGAACTCGGCCGTATGATTGGATTCAACCATTTGCCAAAAACAATCCCTACTGGCCCGATTCCAATGCCGAAGGAGCTCTTTGAGGAAAACAAAACGGACGAGGTGCGTGACCTTCTTGTCCGTCTTGGCTTTACCGAACACATTGGTCCAACGTTGATCTCCGCAGAAACAATCAAGCAGACACATTGGACGATTGACAAAGCAGTTCCAGTTCAAAATCCCATGTCAAAAGATTATGCTTATTTGCGTCCGTCACTCCTCCCAAGTTTGCTCGGGGCAGTTAAACTCAACCAAAAGCACATGTCGATTGTCCAGCTTTTCGAAATCGGCATGTGTTGGCAACCCACCAACAACAAAGCGACGCTCTGCGAAATCACACGGCTCGGACTCATCTCCACAAACAAGGATTTCCGCCTTTTCAAAGGCGCATTCGAGGCACTCACTCAGGATATGAGAGCAGTATTGTCTTTCGGACCTGTCGAGCCGGGTATATGGTACGCAGAAATTGACCTTGGCACCGTTGTTGCCGGTTTGTCAAAACAGCAGCTCTACAAAAAAATCTCTCCCTTTCCTTCTGCACGGGAAGACATTTCCTTTTTCATTCAAAACGACATCCCATTGGGCGATGTCTGGTCGAAACTTCAACGTCTTGATCCAATGATTGCAGCCATTGATCTTCTTGACATCTTTATTGGCAAAAGTGTTCCAGCCGGCAAGCAGTCCGTGACGATCCGAGTGACATATCAATCCATGACGCATACGCTCAAGGAAAATGAACTGACCACACTCCGCGAAAAAATCATAACTGCCCTCGAACAAAACTTCAGCGCCCGTATCCGCCGTCTTTCTGAAAAACTCTTGAAAAGATAGTATAATTATCACTATGAACCGTGAAAGAACACCAGCTCAAGATCCCGTAAAAACAGAACTACTTCAAAGCATTCTTGAAGAACAAGAACTCCGAAAGCAAATAGCTTCCTCAAGGAGGATGCTATTAAAAAGTGTTAGTGCTGCTTCGATTTCTGCGGTCATAGCTGCTACCGGGTTCATTGACGGAATGCATCTTAGCACAGAACAAAATCAAAGGGTCGATCAGGCGTTAAAAGAAGTCTATGCAGGAAAAGATACCATTCCAGGTCCGAATGTTTCCGATGTTGTCGTCAATACTCCCGAGCAACTGAAGATGCGGGAAGAAATAAGAAATATGCTCACAGCAAGAGACTCTCAAAAACATTCTGAGGTTGGAAGAATTACAAGAGACTTTCTCGCTATCGTGCTAGGCGGAATAGGCACAGCACTCTCTTTTGGAGAACTGCTTCTCCCATCTATTGAGAGACTGCAAGAAGCAAAAAAAGACTCTCGCATTCTCGAGAAAAGAAATCTCCAAATTATCCAACAGCAATCAGCCTCGAAATCTGCCTAAAGAGACTGTAAGATTTCAGATACAAAATATGGAAACAATAAATGACAATATAGAGGTAGCCGAGGTAAAAAAACCGTTTGATATTCAGTGGGCTATCGATTTTGTCAAAGGGCATAAAAATCCTGTTGATTATAGATACATGGTTGGTGACTCAGCACAAGTGATCTTTTTCGGTGAAAGTGACCATTCCTCTTCATCTGAAAAAAATGAGCTGCGAGACAACCTGCAGCAGCTGAAAGATCTCGGCATCACACATCTTGCATTAGAAAGATTTGATAGTAATGTCCAACCATTTGTAGACAACTTTTTAAAGGAGAAGGAGCGTGGTGTCGCAAGGATAAGACTTGGTACAAAACTCGCATTAAGCAACTGGGAGAAAACAACACTCAAAGAGTACCTGCAACTTCTTGATGAAGCAAAAAGGATCGGGCTTGGACTCCTTGCTATTGATAAACCATTCGATAAATCGTTACAAGACTCGGGTTACTCCAAATCAGATGCGGGAATAATCGAAAGAAATGAGTACTGGTCCGATGTACTTGTGGATTTTTTTAAAAAAAATCCCAATACAAAAGTTGCAATAGTCTGTGGTGCAGGTCACTGCGGATATACTCTTCCAATTCAGTCATGCAATAGATTGTTAGAATCCAGAGGAATCCCAACGATTGTCATAAATTTTATTGGTGTAACAAACGTTCCATTTATTGATTGGTTTGAGAATATTCTGTACGAAGATAGTCCGATGGAAAAACCTCAAGAAAATATGGGGAATTACCAAAGACTGTTTGGAAGAGCAAGTTATGATGCTGGCTTTTCGAAAGAAGGATTTATGTTGGATTTACGTTCATTACAAAACGAACGACCCGCGGATTTCTTTATTCATTTGCCACAAATTGAGGCACATCCAACTATGAAGTTACTGCTCGAAGATTAAACAGACCAACGATTCACCTCAGGCTTTTAGAGACTTTCCCGCACATTCACCGTAATCGAGGTGGAGGAGACGTCGCCGGTAAGGTCAACGGCCTGGACGGAAATTTGGTGTTCGCCAATTGCACTGGCTGGAAACGACACGTGGTGGGAAAATGGTTCTCCATTCACCGTGCGCTGCTGCGTCCCATCCACATAAAACGTCACGCTGGTAAATGACGCGCCGCCTTTTGGCTTGGCCAGAACGTCAAATTCGAAAGGGACGTTGGCGTTATTCGCAATATTCACGATCTCAATTGTCCCTTTACCTGTCGGAATACCCTCAAGCGTCGTATAGGTCGTGGACCCATCAGACGGCGGGCACGACTCGCAGACATTTTTGACAAATGGATCCTCCAAAATAGTATAAACTTTTTCTTCAACCTCGCCCGAGGCTTCACACACCGGCGTGGCAAGAGCGCCATCTTTGCAGATTTTCACCATTCGGGTCATGGTATCTTGCTTTGTAGGTTCTGTCCCGCGGATAAAATATTCAAACCGTTTTTTGAATGTATACGATCCCGGAAGGAAGCCAGAGATTCCATCCACCTCGACACTTTGTACTTTTGCGGGCTTCTGCCACGGCTCGTCTCTGCGGTCAGACAACACGGTTCTCATGATACGGCTCCAAATGGGTGCCGCACCGGTGACGCCGGAGGTAATTTGTGGGGACATCGGACTATTGTCGTTATTCCCCACCCACACCCCAACCACAAACGACGGGGTATATCCAATGGTCCAGTTGTCGCGTTTCTCATCCGTGGTCCCGGTTTTGACGGACACGGTTTTGCCGGGAATATTCAGGAGGGAATTCGGGCCAAACGCGGCCGTGCGCGCTGTATTGTCGGCCAAAATATCATTGACAAGAAACGCCACTTCCTCCGACAGCACCTTTGTTCCTTGCTCGTCTTTGGTTTCTTCCAGTACTTGGCCTTTTGCATCCGTCACTTTCAAAACTGGCGTGAATTCCTTCCGGGATCCGCCAGCGGCAAACGAGGCAAACGCGCGGACTAAATCCACCAACCGTACTTCGCGGCCGCCTAACGTCAGCGACAACCCAACATTCTGGATATTTTCCGCCGTTGGTTCCCATGTCGTAATGCCCATGGTATAGGCAAGCTCCATCACATTCGCAAGCCCGGTCATGGCCAGCACTTTCACCGCGGGAATGTTGTAGGAATTGCCCAAAGCATAGCGGATCTGCGCCGGGCCGTGGTATTTACTGTCATAATTTACCGGCACGTAGTCAGGCCTGCCGACGCCGTTCGGGAATTCTGTTTTCATGTCAATAATCATGGTCGCGGGGGTATAGCCTTTTTGAAACGCGGCGGCGTACATGATGGGCTTGGTGGCCGAACCAGGCTGGCGCAGCGAAAACGCGACATTCACATTCCCGTCAATCTCTTTGTCAAAATAATCCCGCGACCCAACCATAGCGAGAATCTGCCCGTTTTTCGGATCCATCACCACTGCCGCGCTGTTTGATACATCCGCGCCTTTGAGCCGTTTCACTTCTTCCGCAACAATCTTTTGGACTTCTTGCTGGAGTTTATAATCCAAACTCGTGGTCACGCGCAATCCACCCTGTTCAACGAGTTGGCTGCCATACCGGTCAATCAGCATATCGCGGACGTACACCGTAAAATGCGGGGCTTTAATGCTGATTTCTTGCGCCGAAAATTTGATCTCGTCTTTTTCAATCTCTCCTCTTGCACGCTCTTCATCTTCTTTTGCAATATATCCCTCTTCACGCATCCTGCGAAGGACGCTTTGTGTGCGATCTTTATACGCTTTGGGGTTTGAGCCGAAAGGGGAATAGGCCGTGGGTTTTTGCGGCAAACCAGCCAGCACCGCCGCTTCGGGGAGCGTGAGGTCGCGGACGTCTTTTCCAAGATATGTTTTTGCCGCAGCCTGAACCCCCCATGCTTGGCCGCCGTAGGGAACGGTATTTAGGTACATGTGGAGGATTTCGTCTTTTGAATATCTGCGCTCGACCTGAATAGAAAGGATAAATTCTTTGACTTTCCGCTGCAGTGTCCGCTCCGGGGAAAGCAGGCTGTTTTTCACTAACTGCTGGGTAATGGTCGAGCCGCCTTCGAGCTTTCGTGCTGTCACGATTGTCCACAACGCACGCATTAAACCCGTCACCGCAAACCCTTGGTGCTTGTAAAAATCTTTATCTTCAATTGCGATGGTCGCGTGCTTCACGATATCCGGGATCTG
Organism: bacterium; assembly: GCA_030695785.1. Lineage (GTDB taxonomy): Bacteria > Patescibacteriota > Microgenomatia > JAUYPR01 > JAUYPR01 > JAUYPR01. The sequence goes on along the minus strand of JAUYPR010000064.1, from coordinate 3,298 downwards.
GTCAAACGGGACCGCCTCGCGGTTTATGTCGCCAAAAACATCGTAGAGCACTTCACCGTTCCGATCCAAAATTTTAGTCGACTGCGCCGCATTTTGCGCCCCAAGCCTTCCCGGGCTTGGAAGGTCTTTGGAGAAATAGACGAACAGGCCAACCGTGAGAAAAAACCCGCCAACCAGAATAAAAAGCAGGCCGCTCGTGATAAAGACCCAAAACCTCAGCCAGAAACTCCGTTCTCCAGACGCAAAAACTGACCGTCGACGACGAAACATAAAAATAGACGTTTTCTACTAAAAATAGTATACTTCATCTATGGAAACAAAACTGACGAGTGTGCTCGAGCGTGGCGTCGAAAAGATCTATCCATCAAAAGATGTCCTTCTCGAACGGATGAAAAAAGGTCAGGCATTGCGCCTATACCAAGGTTTTGACCCAACGGCGCCGACTCTTCACATCGGCCACATGGCTGGACTCCGCAAACTGCGACAATTTCAAGCGTTGGGCCACCACGTGATTTTCTTGGTTGGTGACTTTACCGCGATGATCGGCGATCCCTCGAACAAATCCGCAACACGCGTCAAACTTTCCCGGCAAGAGGTCCAAAAGAATCTTCATTCATTCAAAGATCAAGCCGCCCGAATTCTTGATTTTGATGATCCGAAGAATCCGGTCGAGATCGTTTTTAACGCTTCCTGGCTCTCCAAACTCACGTTTGAGGAACTGCTGGATCTTGCGTCTCATTTCACCGTGCAACAACTCATTGAACGCGATATGTATCAAGAACGGATAAGGCAAGGTCGTCCGATTGCGTTTTCAGAATTTTTCTACCCCCTTATGCAAGGGTATGACTCGGTGGCACTGGATGTTGATTTGGAGATAGGCGGAACAGATCAGACTTTCAACATGCTTGCTGGACGGACGCTTTCAAAAGCATGCAAAAACAAAGAAAAATTTGTGCTGTCAATCAAACTTTTAGCATCCACTGATGGCAAAAAAATGGGGAAGACCGAAGGGAATATGATTGCTATGGATGAGAGGCCAACAGACATCTACGGAAAAGTGATGTCGCTTTCTGACGGATTCCTGCCGTTGCTCATTGAGTTGTTAACGGACTTTGACATTGAAGAGACGATCGATGATCCACTGATGTGGAAGAAAAAGGCCGCGCTTGACATCGTCCGCCAAATTCATGGAAAAGAAGCGGCAGCGTCAGCCCAGCAAGAATTCGAGCGCGTGTATCAAGAAAGAGGAGTGCCGAGTACAGAGGAAATGATCACGTTTTCCAAAAAAACCATGGTTGCGCTTGATCTCGTCGCATCGGTTCCGGGCATGAGCCGGTCAGAGGCGCGGCGACTCATCGATCAAGGCGGGATCACGTATAATGGGGCTGGAGTGACGAGTTCGGATCAACAGCTTGAAATCGGAGGAATCTTGCGCGTCGGCAAACACCGCGCGTTTCAAACAAAAATATCATGACCTTTTTTTATAAACACCGTAAAATATTTTTTGTCGTTGCCGCGATTGCCGGGCTTGCCTTAGTGGCCACTTCCATCCTCCCCTTCGTCGGATTCTAATTTCATCTGATAGACTGTGTACAAATGACTATTTCCGATCCGGTTGAATTGATTCCGCTGGTTGGGCCGATGCATGCCAAACGTCTGCAGAAGCTCGGCATCGGAACTGTCCAAGACCTCCTTTTGCACATTCCTTTTCGCTACGAAGATTTGCGCAAAACATCAACCATTATCGAGGCAGTGGTTGGAGATACTGTGACAATCCGAGGCATCGTGGAAAAAGTCGGCACCATGAAAACGCCCCGGCGCGGACTGTTCCTCACCACGATGATCATGACAGATGCAACCGGTAAACTCGATGTAATCTTCTTCAACCAACCCTACCTCGCGCGATCATTCTATAAAAATATGACGGTCCAGGTGAGCGGAAAAGTCGAGCTTGACCGTGGAAGGAAAATCATGCGCATGCCCGAATTTGAACGCATCGATGGGGGAAAAACGCCGATCCATACCGGCCGCCTCGTTCCCGTGTATGCTGAAACGCGCGGCATTTCCTCGAAATGGCTGCGGAGCCGCATCGCACATGTTTTGAACAACGTTTCGATACGTGAGTGGCGGCCATCATCCGTTGACCTTCAAACCAGCCTACATCTGGTGCACTTTCCCGCCATACCCGACGATGTTGGCATTGCCAGATCGAGGTTGGCAGAAGATGAGCTGTTGCTTCTGCACGTCCGCTCGTTGTTACGCCGAAAAGAATGGAAAGAGAAGCGCCGAGCACCGGTCATTCTTCCCGACAATGATATGGTCAACCGTTTCCTCTCCTTCTTACCATTCACACTGACCCACGATCAACAAACCGCTGTTCAAGAAATTCTGGCCGACCTTTCGCACGATCAATCAATGAACCGTTTACTCCAAGGCGATGTTGGCGCTGGAAAAACCGTCGTGGCCGCGCTCGCAATGGCTGTCGTCGTTCATCATGGCTATTCTTCACTGCTCATGGCGCCGACGGAAATTCTCGCACAGCAACACTTCAAAACATTACAGACCCTCCTTGCGCCACTCAAAATACCAGTCTTTCTTCAAACCGGATCGATCAAACAACTCAATCAAAAAAAACAGCCTGTCGTGGTCGTAGGGACCCACGCGCTTCTTTCTGCAAACGTCCGACTCGACAATATCGGTCTCATTATTATTGACGAACAGCACCGATTCGGCGTTGCGCAGCGGGCGATGTTGCGCAAAAAAGGAAAAAGTCCGCATGTCCTCACCATGACTGCGACCCCCATTCCGCGCACAGCCGCACTCACTGTGTATGGCGATTTGGACGTATCGTGGATCACTGAACTCCCGATTGGAAGAAAAGACATCAAAACCTTTCTTGTACCCAACCACAAACGGATCAAAGCTGCCGGATTTATCCGTGAACATGTCCGCAAAGGCAGACAGGCGTTTATTATTTGTCCATTCATCGAACCATCGGAAAACATCACGACCGTACGGGCGGCCACACAAGAATTTGAGCGGCTGAAAAAAATGGTTTTTCCCGACCTCAAATTAGGGTTGCTGCACGGAAGACTCGCGTCAAAAGAAAAAACGCGCGTCCTTCAAGCATTTACAAACCGAGCAATTGACATCCTCGTATCTACGCCAGTGGTGGAAGTCGGGATCGACATCCCGAATGCAACGATCATGCTGATCGAAGGAGCCGAACGGTTCGGGCTTGCGCAGCTGCATCAACTCCGCGGCAGGGTTGGCCGTGGAGAGCATCAATCGTTTTGCC
>JAUYPR010000051.1 GCA_030695785.1 bacterium | reverse complement strand
ATTTTGGCGCGGCAGTCAAAGCGGTCAAAAACGAGTGAGACCCGATCGGTTATCATCGAGATGGTCAACCTTGCGCATACCATGCGGCGCATGCTTCAGCGGAACGATCTGTCCGAATTCGGTGCGCTCTTGCATCAGAATTGGTTGTTGAAGAAATCGTTGAGTTCCGGCATTTCCGATCCGATGATTGACCAGTGGTATGAGACGGCAAGGGAAGCGGGGGCAGAAGGCGGAAAGATTCTTGGCGCCGGTGGCGGCGGGTTTTTGCTCCTCTACGCGCCGAGAGAAAAACACCGATCCATTGTCCGTGCCCTTCAGCTCCAGCCGACGCCATTTCACCTCGAGCCGCAGGGGAGTAAGATAATCTATGTGGGGTGAGGAAGAGTTGACAGAATCAGTATTATACGATAGTCTAATGTTACCATGCTCGATATTATTCAAACTAATCCAAAAGTCCTTGGTGGACAGCCGGTGTTGAAAGGAACGAGGATTCCTGTCGCCCGCGTCGTCGCGTTGCATATTCAAGGATATAAGCTGAAAAATTTCAAGCAAGATTACCCCTATTTGCATCTTTCAAAGCAAGATCTTCAGGAAATTTACAGCTACTACCAACAGCACATTGCGTAACAACAAACCAAGGCAGAGGAAAAAATTTCGTTTGCTTCTTGATTCTGCGTTTGCAAAACCAGCAGTGTTTCCAAAACTGCGGAAGAAAACGAACCTTGCACATGCAGTCCATAACTGCAGTTTGTCGTTTCAAGCAGAAGATCAGGAAATTTACCAAAAAGCTCAGGAGGAAAATCGGTTTATCCTGACGATCAACTTCAAAGATTTTCGTCGATTGGTCAAAGGTGGTGGTTCGGGAGTTTTCGGTATTGAGGCGCATCAGACAAATCAAGAAATCGATCAGAAAGTCACAGAGTTTCTTCGAGATAAAGATCCTAAAGATTATCAAGGAAAGGCTATTAAAATCTAAGTTCACCTCGAGCCGCAGGGCAGCAAAATCATCTACGTGGGGTAAATTAACGAAGAAAGACTGCAAGGGTACGAAGTTTCAGTCGGGTTTCAAGTGAGAGTGCATGTTCCCCAAAAGCTTTCTCAAACGGTTGTGGATTTTTGATGAAACGTGAGACCTTTTCAAGGTCAATGTTATCTTGAATTAAACGCACTGCCTCTTCTTTAGAGCTCGCGCGGATCGGGATGGCGAGATCTCCAGTTGAAGATTCGCGTCCATGAGAGATGCGGCTGAAGAAATTAAACGCTCGCGTTAAATCATCCATTGAGTATTGCTCAAGGAGGAACTTTTCTGATAGTTCACGAACGTTTTTGACATGCATTTTTTCTCGGATGGGTGCGGTGGTGCGTCGAAGAAAGCGTGCAAGTTGGGTGGTAAGGAAAAATCCTCCGGTTGCAGTGGCAAGTCCGCTTAGAACAAGCAAACCATGAAGGAGATTCTCTTTTTCCTGCACATGTTGTACTGTCGCGTCAAGGGTTTGTTGCCACTCTTTTTCCAAGCTGTTATCGAGATCAGCTTCTTTTTTCTTCTCATCGACTTCCGTCGATGCGTCGCTTGGGGAGGTTTCTGCGACTGATGCAGTTGCGTCAATAATCTTTCCTTTGGCATCGATCCCAAATGCGTGTGTTCGGTTTGCCCGCAAAAACTGTTTTGAGCCCAGCGAATCTGGGTGTTCTGGAATGCCGAGAAATCCAATCGCAATATTCATGTCGCTTTTGTTACTTGCAGATGCAAGAAGGACCGATTGGGTATTACAAACATTGCACTGGCAAAAAGGCAGTTCGAGTGCGGCATTCACGTATCCTTCTGCGCTCTGTGCTTGTTCGACCTGTTCTTTTCCTTTGGGATTTATTGCATAGGTGTGAGTTGACCGCACAATTTCAGCGATGTTCTCGTCAACATCTCCCGGCATTTTCGTTGCTTGTTCCAACGCCGAGTGTGCCTTATCGGTGAGAAACTTAAAATCTACACGCGGTTCGAGCGGACCGGTTGCATGAACCTGTCCGCTTTCACTTGGAACTAACGTTGCGGTCATATCGATCCACCCATATTTCCAGAGCCGATACGCACTCTGCGGAATCACGACTTCCACGGTGCCATCCACGAGTTCATACGCTGAAAAAGGAACTTGTTGACCCTCCGGTCCAATCAAAGAAAGGGCGGCGAGGCGTGCCTGATCTTTTATGGGAATTTTTAATCTCGTTTCGGAAAGGAGATTTGGAATCAAAAGCGATCGAAGAATACCCTGGGATTGAGAAGATTCTAGCGATTTGGGCAGGTGGAGTTCCTGCGTTCGCTCGCGTACCAGATCCCACTGTCCGTGTTGAAACGTTCTGCTGGTGCCTGTGATGTAGTAGCCACTGCGTTCGAACCCGTGCTCTGCATCAATACGCCAGAGGATATTGCCTTTCGGAACCTCGCCGAAATTGGCGCTGAACGACTCTTGTGGAACTGACTGACTTGGCATGAATGCTCCCGCGAGTTGCTCACGGTGTGTGTATATCTGTATTCCAGAAGCCACTGTATTGGCAATGAGAAACGAGAGCAGTGCCTGGCGAGGTTTGATGAATGTTTTGATTCTTTCTTTTGGAGTCCGTTCGCGTTCGAGATCGGGAAGGGGGTTTTGGAAGTTTTGTTCACGCAGTTTGCGTTCAACTTCACGGACATCTACGGTCCGCCTTTGGAGCAGTTCATCTAAGGGGCGATCTTGCAACATAGTATGCAAAAACAGCGCAAGTCGTGCCTGTTGAAAAGGTTTTCGATCATTCAAAATATCGTCTAGCGAGCGGTCGCGGATTTGTAAAAGGTCGGAAAGTGGAATGCTCCGGGACGCGCCTGTTTTGTAGCTGGTTTTGACAAAGTAGTAACCATCCGTAGTTTTTCGAAGATACGTCGTTGACTGCATCCGTTCTTTCGTGGGCGCATAGGAGTGTTCGCTTCGTTCAAGAATAACCTCCGGGCCGTTGAAGTGCCGGTCGGTTTGCCACCGTAAAATACTGTGAAGCCGCCGCTCAATTTCTCCTTGTCGGCGTGTGCGCATTTTTGCCGAGGTATCTCCCGACGTGTCGTTCACCAGTGTTTGTATAACATGATCTCCGAGCGCTTCAACTGCTTTGAAAAAAACCTCTTGTCGGTCAATCGTGAGATCCTCAAACTCCTGCGGAGTAAGAACAAGGAGGTTCTTTTCGGGGGAAGCAAGGGGACGATTTTTCCCAGAAAATACGCCTTCGTGTGTCGTCGTCTTTTCTCCTGGGACATACTTCCTTGTTGGAAAAGGGAGTTCAAGCGCGATAAATTTTACATCTCTGGTTTTTGCCCAGGGGCGGATGGCGTCGATTGATTTTTCAATCACATCAAGCTGGAGGTGAAGGTCGGGAGAAAGTTCACCATGGCGGGATGGCGGTTTCGCCCAGTCATTGGCGAGGCCGGGAAGACGGACGAGAAGGAAATTGTCGCCTTTTTTTGCAGCAAGACCCTCGATCTCAAGCGGCTGTTTTCCTTGATACACGAGGTGAAGGGCGTCAAACCCGAGCGTGTTTGAATGCAAAGAGGAGGCTTCTCGAGAAGAATTTCTAAGCTCATTATAATCAAACCGAAAACCAAACTTGACGCGCCTTCGGAGGATTTCCGATGTTGATTGGAGGGAAAAAACGGCCGAAGTGAAAATGCTGAAATTAGTGAATTCACCAGAGAAACCCAACTGTTCTAAAGGGAACCTACTTGCGAAAAGCGGCAATAACACCAATCCTCTTGAAGTCTGGTCAGCGAGATTACGCTCCTCAGCGCTTTCAAGGTCGAACATATCTTGTTTGAGACGAATGGGGGATGAATGTACAGGTTCCGAGCTTCCTTTGGAAATTTCTAGTGTAGACTCAGGCATTGAGGAGAGTATATCAAACTTTCTTAATCCATTCACTATACTCTTGGATTGATTGATCCACAGTGCGTTTCGGTTCCCAGCCGAGGGATTTGAGTTTTGCAATCGAGGAAAAAATATGCCGTGTGTCGCCGGGGCGGAAAGAGCCACTACGACGTGCTTCTGTATCATTATTCAATGCGGCCTGAACTTTTCTGTAGAGTGTATTGACAGAGATCTCTTTTCCACCGCCGACATTGAAAACCTCAAAATCCATCCGTTTGTCCGTCAATGCCAAAAGATTGGCTCGCACCACATCGTGGATATTGACGTAGTCACGCAATTGTTCTCCGTCTTCAAAGATGACCGGTTGTTTTTTCAGAAGGAGAGTCCGTACAAATTGACGAAGAGCCCCTGAATAAGGATTATGCGGGGATTGGCGAGGGCCTTGGATGATGCTGTAGCGAAGTGCGATGGTCGGAATGTTCGCACGACGCCCGAGATTCAACGCAAGTTCTTCTTGCGCCCGCTTACTCATTGCGTAAGCATTATGGGGATAAAGTGGATCGTCTTTTGCCGTCCATTGTGGAGTGAGCGTGCAAAGTCGGTGTTGGTGATGTGGGCAAAGCACATCCCACGCGTTTTTTTTCAGCCCGTCAGTCGGTCGTTGGAGAGGGAATACGATCCCATGCATCGAACACCGGTACCGACCTTCACCATACACCGCTTGGGACGAGGCGAGAATGACGCGT
>JAUYPR010000055.1 GCA_030695785.1 bacterium | reverse complement strand
GTCACGTATAGCGCGAACTGGAAAAAGCGCTCCGCGCCTTTGGCGAGTTGTTCTTGCAGCGCTTGCGCATCACCGAGTGTGGTCTGCACCGTTGGGTCAATCACCTTCCCGCGCTGGAGGTCGGTTGACAATGTTGCTTCCATTTCCGCGATTTTGCGCCGAAGATCAGACAAAACCCCGCTTGCTTCTGTGGGGTAGATATACATGGCAATTTCCAACGTGTGGTCGAAATTAATGAGTGGAGCAAGCCAGTTTGCATTCACAAACCGCGGGTAGCCGGCCACAAACAAGGTGCGGAAGTACGTCTCGCCAATTTGGACATGGTCATAATCCACCTCCATGGACGGTGGCGCGATGATGTCTTGCACGGCAAACATGCCGCGAGTGAGTATTGTTGTTTGCGTCATATGTTTCCTCCCCGCAGGCGCTGAATGGCAGAGTCAAGCTGGGTCAAGGTATGGCGGATTGCGTCTGGGGTTGGCGGCATGGCGGGTTTTGTTGGTTGCGGCTGTATGATTGGTTGACCGACCGGCACCTCTTCTTTTACCGGCGGAGGTGGTTCTGCACCAGATCGTTGGACGAGCGGTGCGGTGAATGAATCAATTTGCGTTCCCACGTGTTGCCCGCGCGGCGTGTCTGGGTTGTAAATGTCATGATACAAGGAAATGAGTTGTTCAGTCGACAACTGTGTTCCTTTGAGCCCAACGCGACCGAGTTGACGCAGGAGATGATCGCGGCGTGGGAATAGTGCGGTCTTCGCTTTTTCCAGAATGTATGTTTTTGAATACGGAATTTTGCGGCTGCTAAAGATCCCAAAGGTTGATCCAAGGCCAAGCTCAATGGGCGAAAATGGAATGACGATATAAAATCGCTTGTCCAGCACATTGTTTTCTTGGATGGTGGATTCCACAAACGCGCGGTAGTGTGTCATTTGATTCCGGAATTTTGGGTTTTGCTGTCGGAGTTCCGCTTGCCGCAGGCGCTCAATATAAGTGGTGATGTCATATTTTTTACTTCGGATGACGATTTGGATCGGGAATGAGAGGGAATTTAACGTGGCTGCAAAGGCAACCATCATGGCATCTTGCTCGGTTTCCGAGAGCAAGCCAAAATTGACGGCCGTGGTTTGTAAAACGAGGGCCGCACCTCCGTCTTTTAAGAGGACGAGATGATCCCGGACATCATCAATATCCAAATGTTCTTGCGTGCTGGCGCGAATAGGCGTGCTCATAAGGGAATATCCTCACCGCACTTGAATGGTGATTGGCCCTAAGACTCTTCCGGTCACTTGCACTTCAATTGTATCAAAGGTATAGCCTTCTTTTTCAAGCTCGACGAAGTAGGTGCCGTTCGGGAGCGGCGTCGAGACAACAAATTGCCCAAGGCGATTGGTTTTTAACGCACGAGCCGGCAGTCCTGCTTGATCTTTAATCACGACAATGACGTCGGATAAAAACTCGCTTTGTTTTCCGCGGACAATGCCGTTGATGGCGTTCGGAATGGTGGTGAGTTGTGGGAGCACACCCGATGGTTGGGCGGGCATTGTGGATGGCACTGCAGGTTTTGGCATTGACATGGACGGTTGCGGCTGCATAATGACCACGCGCTGTGGAGTCGAAGTTGCGGCGGTTCCAGCCAAAGGCCGGGGGGATTCCTGCAAACTATAGAGCTGGCGATTCAAATGTTCCCGCTGACCAATCGCGCCAGCCAATTGCTGCTGGAGAAGCGTGACCGTGTCCGTGAGCGCTGTTTTTTGCTGAAACGATTGCTGTTGCTGATTGCGTACATCTCCGAGGTCAGTTTCGAGTTTTTGGATGATTTTTTCAAGGTGCGCGTTTTGTGTGTGGAGTATATCGCTTCGATCGTCACCGGTCTTGACCATGTGGGTGAGTGACGCCTCTTGGATAATTTCCTGCGCGGTTTTTTGGGTTCGATCAGTTGGGATAGGTGGAGGAGATGTCTGTGGTCTCGGTATGAATATCGGTTGTGGCTGCGGAGGAATCGGAGGAATCGTCATAGAAGGTGTTGGTGTCAAAGAAGGCGGTATCGTGGGTGCGGTTTGAACCGTTGTTTGAACTCCCTGCATTGTGACTGTTGATGGTGGAGGTGTTTCTGTTGATACAGGTGGAGATATTGTCTGTTTTGCGATGACCGGCGCAAGCCGGTTTAGAGGCAGTGCAAACAAATCGTCGGCAGCGGCCGCCTTTTTCCACACGCGGCGCAATTCAGTAAAAAACGCGGCTTTCAGAAATGCAAGGATCCAATGATGCAGCGGCCGTTCTTCAATCGGGAGAAATGGGAACGCGAATGCAAGAAAAGTTGCGAGCAGCACAAAGGGGAGCTTGATGGGGTTGGGGAGCGGGGTGAGATAGAGGGCATAGGCCACAATGATCCAGCCAGAAAGCATGGCAAATTGGCTGACTGTCATATTGCCGACGAGTTTGAACTTGAATGATGCGATATCGCGCGGAATGGGATGTTGGGTCATAGATCCATGTTACCAGTTACTAACCCCAATGTGAACATTTGACATTCCTCCCAGGTTTCACTATCATCAAATTATGCGCCGACTTTTCATCCTCATCACCATCTTCCTCCTCTCCGCCCTCGCGTTTCCGGTAGGTGCGCAGCAGGTTTTTGACCCGATTAAAGATTATGAGAGCCAACGCGCGAAAGATGGTGTGAATTTCGCGAACTGGTCATCAACAAGCGTAGAGTATTTAATGTTGAAAGCTGGAACCATGGCAATTGGGACAACCGATGGGCGGGAACTTGGGGCTGTGCAGGGTTTAGGTGGTGCAATGACGGCCATGTATACAAATCCAGCCGCCTCAACGCAAACCTATTTGGCGGATGTGTTGAATGGAATGGGGGTGCCAAGCGCATACGCGCAAGGCACAGGTTTTCAGGGATTGCAACAGATCATCCATATTTGGAAGGTCTTTCGGAATATTGCCTACATTTTCTTCGTGATGATCTTTCTCGCGGTTGGATTTTTAGTGATGTTCCGGTTCCGGATTGATCCGCGGACCGTGGTAACTATACAAAACTCATTACCACGCATCATTCTTGCGCTTTTGCTGGTCACGTTCTCGTTTGCCATCGCTGGATTTTTGATTGACGTGATGTATGTGGTGTCGTTCCTTTTCTTCAATATCTTCCAGAGCATTCCTGGAATGGAGACTTTTGCGGGGCATATCCGGAATGATTTTCAATCTGAAACGCCGTTTACATTATGGGCGGGAAGCGGCATTGGGCCGTCTGCGCCTGCACAGGCAATTTATACGATTGCAACAGGAATTTTTGGTGGGGCACCATTCCTTGCAGGATTTGGGGGAAGCGTGCTTTCCATTATTGCGTGGCTCGTTATTGCCATTGGTCTTGTGTTTGTCATGTTCAGGTTGTTCTTCACGTTGCTTATGGCGTACATCCAAATTATCCTTGGGGTGGTGTTCGCGCCGTTTTGGATTATGCTCGGTGGGTTGCCCTTAAACCTCGGGAACCTTGGGTTTGGGGGGTGGCTTCGGCATATGATCGGGAATCTGGCGGCATTTCCCACTGCGGCGGGGATGTTTATTTTGAGTTCTGCATTTATGAATCAAGCCGTCTTCTCGGCTGGTGGTACGAATGCCGGACAAGGGTGGGTGGCGCCTATGATTGGCGCTGGCTATGGGCAAAATGAAGTCGCGGCTTTGATTGGATTAGGTTTTGTGTTCCTCACCCCCGCAGTGGTGAAGATGACGAAAGACGCCTTCAAGAGCCCAGAGTTTAAGTATGGCGGGGTGATTAGCGCAGGCGTCGGGGCTGGCGTTGCTCCAATGGCGACCGCTGTCAGATTCCCGTTCTCAATATGGACGCAGAGCGTTGCCCTTGGTATGGCACAGCGAGGACCAATTGGATATTTGAGGGACCGTTTCAGTGGAAATAAACCGCAACCAGCTCCAACAGCTCAACCGCCGGAACAAAAGTCCTAATTGACATAAAAGCTCAATCTACCTTACTGAAGCCTCTGCTTTTTGATTATATTTTTGGTACTCCTCAAAAAACAGAGGAAGAAGGATGACAAAAGCTAATGGTCCAAAAATTCGAAAGTATTTTTCAAATAATGCTCGTTTATCAGCATGAAGATCTCGAGAAAGTTCCTGGAACCCTTTTTTATCTAAAAGATGCATATTCCATGCGGCGGTAAGGAAATTTCGAGTTCCCGTTTCATCCCAATTGAACGCCTCTGGACCTTGTCTTCTTTGCGCCGCAGACGAGCGTCCGAACAGTCGGACAACAAAACCAATTGGTTCTGGGGCGGCTGACCATCCTCCTCGTGCATAATACTTGGAGATACCTGTAATAAGTTGTTTCATAACTTTCTCTGCATGTGTCGAGTCGTAACCCTCAACACCCGATTTAATTTTATAGAGCTGGCCGAGGATTTGCCTTTCGTCATGATATGTGGGCAAATCATTTAAGAGGTTAACTAATTCCACGACAGCTTGTGCTGCATGCATGAAATCATTCATACGTCGGGCAATAAATCCACTCCCTCCGGCTTCAATAAATCGGAATTGATCAAACGGCATGTCTTCAAAACCAAGGATGGAAGAACGCTCTTGCTTTGCAAAGTCAATCAGATGCTTCGTCGCATCTTCAAGACACTTTTTTGCGGCTTCATCGTCCATGTTAGCAATTTCTTGAAAAAACGGATTATTTCCATACTTGTTTCTCGCGGCATTCTGATCCTGCTTGATTTCTTCACGAACCTGCTCTAGAAACGATTGAGAGATATCTGCACCAATAAGGATGGGATTGAGCTTTTGGAGTTTTTTATCGATGGTATTAATATCAAACCGTGTCCGAACTCTTAGTGCAAATTCCAGTACTCGTTGACAGCGCGCCTTATCACCATCAAGAAAATTTGGTTCCTTTGCGAGGAGATCAAAAATATCTTTATATTGATCATTTTTGCGGTTTCCGGTGTGATCCCAGCCTTGAATAAGTTTCTCTTGAACAATCTCTAGATCATTCTCTAACTGTTGAAGTAAATTATTATCCTCTATTCCCCCCAGACTCGAGTTGATAATACTTTGTTGTCGAAGGAATTCTTCAACTTCGTGTTGTCTTAGCTGGTCATTTCCTTGCCATAGATTTCGATTGTTTTTAACTTCTTGCCAAAGTCCGAGCGTTTTCGCAATTGTCTCGAGACGAAAATTCGGGTCTGTATCAGTCCAAGCAACCCTTCTTGGAAGGTAGCGACTTGCATCTCTCCAGATATCACGTTTCCGCTGTGCGACACGCTCATCGTGAATGTGTTCAAGTCCTTTATCTTTTTTCAATCTCTCCCACTCGTTGTGCCACTCGTTGTCCGACATCTTTTGTTGCTGTTCGTTCTTCTGATGGCTTTTTTCCATCTCATTCCATACATCATGACTCAAAAGTCCGAGGCGCAGGCCAACACCTCGGAGGTGATCTGGAATATGTTCGGAGATATTATGTGCTCTCCAGGCAGACATAAACGGACCGCCGATACGCATAAAGTTCAAGAGATCCATGATTCGTTGGGAATCTCCCGGCGCAACTTTATCCAAATCTGCGAGTAACTTATTTGGATTCCATGTTGGGAAAAAACCAAAGAAGCTATCATGTTTTTGCTTTATGTCATAGGAAAGAATCGCCGCTGGACCTTTTTTCGCAACCTGGTATTTCTCAATAAACTGTTCAAGCGGGTCTAGGATACGTGCAATTTCATGTCCATAAAGACTTCCTAAGAGTCTCAACCGTCCCGCAGGAAGTCTGTTTTCAGCGACAATTTCGACGAAACGGAGTGTAACAATATGAAAACCGCGTGCAAATCCAATAATTTGTTCTTTTTGCCAATCTGGTAGTTCAAGTACGGGTCGTCCGTCAGCATCATGAATGAGGCGCATTTTTAGATGTTGATCTAGTTTTTTTCGGACACGATGTTCGAGGATGGATTCTCTCCCTTCGTCGTAATCAGTCACCATTTCTGTGTACATTGGTGAACTCCCTGCATTTTGATGTAAAATCTCTTGCATTGAGGTTTCAAACATTTTGATCACATCGCTCACTCCAACAAACTGTTCTCGCTTCTTATTCAAAATGAAATCAAGGAATTCACCACGGAATGGATTAAGATATTTCGCAAGATCCTCGGGCTTTCCGTTTGCTCTTGTTAAATAGTTTGCATTGTGGAAGAGTTCGCGGATCTGATACTCTGTCGCGTAGTATTCCATGAGCATTTTGTAATTTGAATTCGAGAGACCCTCAATAGCAAAACTATCTTTGGTGGCGAATCGTAAAGTTGCAATAAATGAGTTTATACGAACCGTATCTTCATAGGAAAGAGTAGATCGAAAATCCATACCGGGTAGCACATTAGCAACCCCGAAAAACCTTGCGAATAGCTCTGCCCTTGTCATCTGCTCTCCATCAAGACGACCTTGACCATTAATAATAATTCTCTGTTCAAATTCAGATAATCCGTAAGGTGATTGTCGCCCCTGGATACCGGCTTCAATTTGATCCACCATGCGGGTGAGCTCGGGGATAAGGTTGTGAATAAGTTCCTTATCGTATGATGCGAGTTTGTGGTTGGGTGATAAATGAAGATATCTGACCGCCTGTGTTTCAGTAAGTAGCTTGAGACTAGCAAGAAAGTCAAAGGCTGCTTTGGTATTTTCGTAATATTCCTTCGATTGCGTGGAAGGATTGAACTTTGTTGGCAACTGGTCTATAATATTTTTTAGCTCCTGATAGAGGAGAACTACTCTACCCGGGCTGAGATCCGTTGCAGGTATATTACGAAGCTTATCCGCTAATACTATAAGGTCACTGTTTCCTGCAAGATTTGTAGGTATATAATCAGTCGCAAAATCTACAGGCGTGGGTTGTTTGAGACGGTCAGTTGGCGGTTGACTAGCACCCGCCAATGGCTTCTCGATTAATCCAAGTTGAGCTTCTAAATCATCGATTTCTGATACCGAAACACCTCCGCTTTCTCTTAATGTAAGAAAAGTCTCATACGCTTCTCTTGCAAGCGCATGATTTATTGAATTTGCTTCTTGTTGTGAAATCTCAGAGTTTCTCTCAAGAGAACGAATTTTCCTCCCCGCATCAATGAAGGCTTCGGCGTAGGTTTTTGTTCCAGGTTTAATGCCCTTGGCTTCAAATTTTGATGTGAGAGCCTCTTGAAAATCACCAATCGCCATTCCAGTTTTACTAGCAGGCAATTTAATATTGAAGAGCTGAAGGAGTTTTTCGAGTAATCCTTTTTTTAATTCTTCTTCATGCGGTTTTTTCTCTTTCGATTGTTTCGTTGGTCGGGGAGTTATTTCAGGGCTAGTCGATTTAGTTTTTTGATTCTGATCGGACGTTTCTGCTTGAAGAGCTTTTCGTTTAGATGATGACTGCTGTTCGCCACCCGCCTCGGGTTTGGGAGGAGAGATTGGTTCATTCTCAGGGCCATTGCCGTTTGGTAGACCTTCTGGAACTGCCATACGTGAATTATAACAGAATCTGCTGGGGTTTAGCCACCAATCCCAAAGGCTCTGTCAATAAAGGCGAGAAAGGAAACATTTTATAGATATTTTCTGACAAATGTTGCAGGAGAAAGAATGGGAATATTCCGAAACCTTTTGAGTGGGAGCACGTGGCGTTTATCTCCGGAAATAATTACTTCAGCTCTACCATCCAGCGCACACTCCAGTACCATATTGTCGCTCGGGTCGTTTTTGATCACTCGGAGTTTTGAATGCGTAGCGATAACTTCAGCAAAGACATCAACTCCTTGCACGACATCTTGGATATCAGACGAACTCCATGCGAATTTTTTTGACAAGACGTTTGCGGCCTCAAGAAGTAATGCTTTGCTTGTCACCAGGTGAAGATCACGCTTCTTTGCAGACTCAAGAATTGTTCGTGGGTAACCACCGAAGAGAATCGCAGATAATAAAACGTTTGTATCAAGTACAACGCGGCAAGGAAGAGATTTACGCATTGTGGAGGATACGATCTAGATCGTCCTCAGAAGTGAGGTTAAATTTTTGTGCTGTTTCTGTGCCTCGTCGATAGATGTGTTCCCATCGTTTGTTTTCCAGATATTGCACGAGGAGATTTTTTATGAAATTACTTCGTGACCGACCCTCCTCCTTGCTTTCTTGGTCAAGCTTGCGTAAAAGCGGGGCGGGGAGAGATACGGAAACAACTTCAGTACTGCGTGTAATTTTCATACACTGTAATAATAGCATAGCGCTTGTTGTTTATCAAGAGCCACCGATCCCAAAGGCCTTGCTTACAAGGGTACGAAACAGCCAGTGACGGAATCTTTCAAGAAGGTTTTGGTTCTCTGGAGGCTTTGAGGCAAGGAATTGGTTGGGGGGCAACACTGCTTGGGCAAACTTTAAGGACGCATTGGACATTGCGTTCTGCACCGCATTTCCCCCAGGGCATTCAACGCTTTCGGCCGCACCAATATACGCGTTCAACATTGGAAGCTGACACCCGCTGGTTGGCAGAGAAAACCCTGAAGGGGTAAGCCTTCTGACCGCAAGGTTTAATCGCCCTTCTTCTTGGAACGACAAGCCGCTTATTGGGAGCGCAGATGGCGTTGCAGATGAGGTTGACGATGGGGAAGGAGAGGGAGTGGCCGCTGTCGGCACGGGTGCGGAGCTGCAATCAACTGGAATAGGTTCTGAGAGAATACAGTAATACTTATCATTAACAGCATCATAACTTTGATATCGGTAAAATTTGCCCATTCTGCATTTCAGATCTTGGTTCCACCCTGCATCGTCATAGACTTTCCCATCCGCCTGATCCTTTGTGCAGGCATGAAGAGTTGGGTCGGATTGGGCGAGGAGTATTGAGGGAGCTATAAGCAGTAAGCCAGAAGCTGTAAGGAGAAGAAAAGCGACGATCCACTTGTTCATGGAAGGCTAAAGTTGAGGATGGAAATCCCCGTTCCTTTGAAGGCGACTGTATCAATGAGCTGGAGAATCAAGAACGCGACAACTAATGCGACCAGACCAATCACAGCATGCGTGAGCGTGCCCCTGGCCTTTTCTACGGCCTTTGCGTCGCCTCCAGAGGTCATCAACTGAAACCCGGCAAAAAGCGCCATGATGAAAAAGACAAGAAGCGCCAGCGACCCGACGAGCTGAAGGATGCGAATGACCACAACACCTCCACAGGCAAGCGTGGCCACATCGCCTTGGACACAACTGCCCCAAGGAAAAAGTTGCGCAAGAAGCATAGTCAAAGTCTACAGGAGAGAAAACGAGAAGTCAATTATATTATTGAGTTGTTGGGAGAGCAACCTGTCCAAAGATTGGGATTTTGAAGAATGCTTCAAGAACTTTTACGATAGCATATGCAAGCGCGACAATCGCTAAACCAACAATGGCGGCTGTGATCATATTTCGCGCCTCTTCAGTTTTCTTTTGATCTCCACCCGAAATGATCCATTTGATGCCTCCGAAGACAAGGAAGAAGAAGACAAGGATGACTGCGACAATGAATGCGAGTTGTACCAGTGCGTTGATGACACTATTGAGATCAGTTGGACCAATGGGGCTATTGCCGATTGCTGGACGATTAATCCCTAAACTTGTTGTTTGTGCAAACACAACTGCATGTTGCCCGGCCCACAAAAGATATGCGGCTGCACCCGTAGCACCTGCGAGGAGCTTCTTCATCATATTAAGATTATAGATAGACTGAAGCACATTTGTCAAGTGGCAAATTAGGGCGTCGGAATTGCCCCACCTGTCAGGGGCAATCCAAAGAATTGTTCCAAAACTTTTACGATAGCCCATGCCAATGCCACAATGGCAAGTCCGACAATCGCCGCAGTAATCATATTCCGTGCTTCTTCAGTTTTCTTCGCATCTCCGCCAGAGACAATCCACTTGATCCCGCCAAAGAGCAGGAAGAAAAAGACCAAAATGCCGGCAATAATGAAAATGAGTGAAACGACATTGTTGAGAAGATTGCTGATTCCTCCTGGCCCGCGGTACTTGCCGACGAGGGGATTATCGATGGTTCCCAATTCTGATATCGGTGCACGAGTATCAAGTTTGACTCCAGTGCACTCGTACCACTCTTCTGAGAATTGTTTAAATTGACTACATTGTTGTTGAGCAGAAACCTGTGAAGGACCAAGGACCAAAAACCATGAACAGACAAGGAGGATCAAGATTTGAATTTTGAATCTTGAAATTTGTTTGGAATTTGTCATTTGGTCCTTGGAATTTTCTAGAAAAGTTTCGGCAGCCCCAAAAATCGCTGCAACAAAGGATAGATCATCGCCGCCAGTACCACCAACGCAAAGCCAATGATTGCCATGGTTAGCATATTGCGCGCTTCTTCAGTTTTCTTTGCGTCACCACCACTGATGATATACCGAACGCCCCCAAGAATCAACAGGAAAAACGCGATGATGCCGGCAAAGAGCAGAATCACTCGATACGCAAACCCAACCGCACCACCAAACGATTGAAACGCGACCTTTCCCGCAACGGGTTGGTAAAACGATCCAAGATTGAAAGAGAAACCTGGCGTCGACTGATCGGTCGTTTTTTGTTGGAATTCTGCTCGTTGTTTCTCCCAACACGTATCTTGGTCTTCTCCACGAGGAATCTCGTTGCAATTTTGTCCGGATTGTGCAGAGACCCCCGATGGGAAAGCGAAAAGCGCAAGACTCAAGACGCAAAGCGACAGCGCAAAAGTGAAAACTTTGAACCTCATCTCGTGACCCCTGTTCCAAACATTCGCCCCAAAATCTGGACTAAGAAAAACGCAACCACAACAATAACCAGTCCCACGACTGCCATGGTGATATGGTTCCGTGCTTCTTCCGCCTTTTTCGCATCTCCGGCCGAGAGCATATAGCGCACCGCACCTAAGGCAAAAAAGAGGAAGGAAACAGCCAAGGCGAGCCCCAAGATAATCTGCAGCAACCCCGCCCCAGTTCCGATTGGGTTAAACAGGTCCAAAATCTTCATCCCCGCAAATCGGGTCGGGTCTTTGGGGAGGGAGAAAGAGAATGACGGTTTTAACGAAGAAGAGGGCGCAAGCGTAGAGGTTTGCCCCTCTGGGAGATCAATCATTTTTGTCTCGCCGAGGTATTCAATGAGCGCATCATCTCCTGAACAGGGTGTTTTTGAAGCACCAGAGAGTGATTGTTTTGTTTTGAGAATGGCAAAATTAACAAATGTTTGCGTCGATGTCCTTTGGGGGAGGGTAAACTCAACGGTTGCCTTTGAAGTTTCTGTTGCTTCGGTTGTTGGAAGATAGACACATTTGACAAGGCTAGAGCTGTCAAACATGCCAACGCGTGGCGAGAAACCACGAAAATCCCAGACAGAGATAACGGCAGTATTGGGGTTACCCTTTTTCACCTCTATCTCAATCTCAATTGCTCGAGCCGGTGTTGCAATGAAAAGAAAGCAGAGTATTGAGGTAAGGAAAAAAGAGAGTTGGATCTTCATTTTGGGAACCCCGGAATGGCAAAAATCTGGACGCCGATCACATTCAACAAGAATATACTGAAAACAATAAACAAAAGTCCAGCAAGCGCGCCCACAAACTTCTCCCGGCCTTCATTCAATTTCTCCGGATCGCCTTGCGCCGTCATCATTTGAATACTCCCAAATGCCATGATAAGCAAAGCCGCCCCGCCCCCAATGCCAATGGCAAAGCGGAGCAGAAAACCAAGCAATGCAGAAGGTGTTGTAGGAATACATCCTATTCCGGTGTGAATTACTACACCACTTTCTTCGTTTTGCTTTTCTTGACAGAAGATTACTCTTTCGTATTTACGCGGTTCGCGAATAAGTCTAGTGACACCGCCTCCAGAGACGGTTTTTAATTCGTGAGTAAACGGATCTCCATTTCTGTCTCCGAGGGGTTCCGAGGGTCCTCCTCCATCGCCAGGGTCTGTTGAGAGAAAGTAAACGACGGTCGAAAAATCTTCACATTTTAATCCAACGAGAAATCCAGAGGTTGGTATTGCCATACAGGCTAGTTGTCCTCGTTCTCTCGCCTGACCACTCCATTTCAATTTGAGATTGAGAGTAGAACCTGACTGCTCAGACGTTCCACTTTTACCAAAACCAGGTGTCTCTCCATCCCACCATACTTCATACCGAACGCTTTTTGTGGTGTTGAGAATTTCAAATTCAACTTCTTTTGTATTGGCCGGATAACGTATCCTTTTTGCGCGAAAGGTAGGTTGCTTTTTTGGTCCTTCGTAGATAATGAACGTTGTATTTTCTAATTTTTTCTTCTGGTCTGGAAGAAAGCGTGGAAAACTACGGCCATAATCATATTCAAGCTTGCCTGGAGCATAAAGCTCAAGCGTCCAGACTCCTGGTTGGGCTATAAAATGAGGATCGGTTCTTATTGTTCCAATGCCATTGAAATCCCATTCGAAGATGAGTTCGTTGTCGGGTATCTTTTTAGCAGGCGCAAAACCAAAGTTGTTCGGGTCGCTATTTTTAGAGATTCGTAGTAGGTATGTGACGTTATCAAGCAATGGTTCTGAAGAACTGACGCGAAACGACATCTTTGTCTGAACATTTTCATCCTTATCCATACATCGCCAGTGAGCGTTCGGGATAACGACATATGGACATGCAATTAAATCAGGAGAAGTTCCGATGACTTTGAAATCTGCATAGACTGGTTGCGCAACACTCAGCCCCAAAAGGGTTACAAAGAGAACACCGCTTGCGCGGGAAAACCAGATGATAAAACGTGACATGCGCGTGGGCAGCTTGACGTTCAGTCTACTGGATTCTGGAAAAGAATGCAAGATCAGCGGATGAAGTCCAAATAATTTTCACCATTAATTAATTGAACTTTGACGCCATAGTCGTCGGTAAAAGAACGAGCACCCTTCCGTAATGATCCGCTTCCAACCTTCAATTCGAACGCCTGAAGTTCTCTGGACGACCTTTTTTCAAGGTAGTCTACTTCCGCCCCTGAATAATGACGCCAAAAGTAATGGGAGACCTGTTCATTGCGGTTGGCAAATGACTTCAGGCGCTCAAGAACAAGAAAGTTCTCCCACACAGCTCCAGCATCCGCACGCAGATGCATGGGATTGAAATCTCCGATCAACGCATTTCTGACGCCGAGATCGACAAAATAAACCTTAGAATTTTTTCCGATTTCTCGACGAGGATTTTTTGAAAATGGCGTTAACGTGACAATGACAAATGATTTCTCTAAAACCTCAAGGTAATTGATGACGGTTTTTCGGTCAATCTTCAGGCGATTTGCCAATTCGTTCGGGTTGACCTCCGATCCAATTTGATACGCGAGCGCCCGTGTTAAATCTTTGATGGCCTGGGAGTTTTGCACACGCTGAAACGTGAGGACATCTCGAAACAGGTAGCTGTCAACGAGCCGATTGAGCAGCGCCTGTTTTTCAGACGGGTTTTTCTCAAGATAAACTTCCGGGTACAAACCGTAGACAAATGCCGACGGCAACAACGCATCAGGCTTCTCGTTGGGGATGACTTCTGTAAAGGAGAAGGGATATAACGTGAAGTCCACGTACCGTCCTGTGAGTGAATCGCTGAGTGTGTTTTTAAGCTCAAAACTCGATGATCCTGTTGCAAGAAGATAAAGATCCGGTGAGAGCGTGTGGATGTTTTTCAGCGTCAACCCGGGATTGTCAAGCCGCTGTGCTTCGTCAATGAGTAATGCGTCGACCTCCGAAACAAGCTGCCCAAGGACTGCCTTTGAGGTTGTATTGATCGCATCCTTCTCTTCTTGGAAGTCGCAGTTGAAATATTGGACTCGTTTCCCCTTGGCCTTGAGCCGTTCTTCCATCCGTCGCACGAGCGTCGTTTTTCCAACCTGCCGCGCTCCGAACAAGAGGACGATTTTCTTGGAGGTTGTGATTTTTGAGAATACCAAATCTTCAACTAATCTTGGGATCATATTCCCAATATTAGCACATTAAATGGGATTTGTCAAGTGGGTCAACCGTAGTACGTTATGCGGGTATGTTCCAGTGTTACAATCAAACCATGAGAAAACTGCTTCTCCTTCTCCTTGCCGTCGCCCTGGTGCTTCTTCCCATCCGCCCCATTGCCGCGGATGAGCTGGATGATCTGCAAAAGCAGATTGATGACCTGGCCCGCGCGTTGCAGATGTCGCAGGACGCAACCAAACCCTTGGAAGGGGAGTTGGGAAACCTCCAGGCCAAACTCGATGATTTGTTCAAAAAAATCGAACAGGCGCAAGCCGCCATTGATCGGGAAGAAAAACAGCTCAAAGATCTTCAACGTCAGATTCAGGAAGAGCAAAAACTTTTAGATTTGCAGCAGCAAGTGTTTACCGACCGGGTCCGTTCATACTACATGTACAAACGCAAGGATATTCCATTTTACCTTTTTCTCTCAAGCGGTAGTGTCGGCAGCTTTTTCCGTGCCATTTCTTACCGCGAATCTGCGGCAGGCCAGGATAAAGATGTTATTGTCGAACTGTCCGATGAACTGCGGGGCCTGCACACCAAAAAGGTTGAGGCAGAGTCGTTAAAATTCAAACTAGAGCAAGACCAAAAACGCTTCTTCGGATTAAAAGCGCAAGCCGATGAGCGCGCCGCATTTTTGAAAGGCGAGGTGGGGAAAGCCCGTGCCTATCAAACCAAGCTGTCCCAGCAGATCGCGTCGCTCACCTCCCGCCAGCAGGAAATTTTGTCGGCCCGCTCCGGGACGTTTACCACCAGCATTGGCGATGTGCCGCTCACGGACGATTCCAATGCGTCTCCGACGTTTAACCCCGGCTTCTCCCCCGCATTCGCGGGCTTTTCCTTCGGCGCGTTTTCTCACTGGAAAGGTATGAGCCAGTATGGCGCAAAGGGCCGCGCCGAGCGGGGGCACGACTATAAAGCGATTCTCCGCGCCTACTATGGAAAGGATCCAGAGACAAAAGATACTGGCGGTACGATTTCGGTCGAAGGGTTTGGCACAGTGGATTTTGAAGGGTATTACCTTCTCGGCATTGCGGAAATGCCATCCACGTTTCCAAAAGAAGCGCTGAAAGCGCAAGCCGTGGCTGCGCGGTCGTATGCAATGCGGTACAAAACCAATGGAACAACCATTTGTGTCACGGAATCGTGCCAAGTCTTCTCGAACTCGAAAGCGGCAAACCCTCCGGCTGAATGGAAACAGGCAGTGGAAGAAACCCGCGGCCAGATTGTGGAAGGCGTGACTGCATTTTATTCTTCCACGACTGGCGGGTATATTGATACCATGGGATGGGACACCACGTGTGGAGGGAAAGACTGTTGGACAGGCGAGGCGTATGAAAAAATCGCGAATTCGCCCTGGTTTTACAAGGGGTGGTACACACAGTCATACCCGAAGACCTCGGCGAATTGCGGCCGATCTCACCCATGGCTGACGCAAGAGGAGTTTGCAGATATTTTGAACGGCTGGTTGGTGCGTAAGGCAGGATCGTCGGATGACGTTGCCCGGATTCTGCCCACGACCATCGGATCCTGTGCGCTGGGTGGGTCAGGCGGGAATCCGTACTCGATGGATGCATTGCGTCAAAAGGCAGATGAGTTGGGCGGTGCGTATACCTCGGTGTCGTCCGTCAGTATCTCGTATTCCGGCGATGGCCGTACCGCGAATGTCCGCCTCCAGACAAATCGCGGCGCTGTTGACATTCCGGGGTCAGAGTTCAAAGACACATTCAATCTCCGTGCGCCGGGATATATTGCGATTCGGAGTAAACTTTTTAACATCGAACAGAAGTGATACAATCAAAGCTAGAATGATTCATTTCCAATCGCAGCATGACGGGGAAGAGGTGCTCCTTGCCCTTCGCCAACACCCAATTGTCATGATGCCGAAACTTGCATTCGGGTTCCTTCTCCTCGTTGTTCCCTTGTTCCTTCCATTCTTTCCGTTCGCAAGCGTGTTTCCAGGCATCAAGATCGTTCCATTTTTATTTGTCCTCACATGGCTGTGGCTGCAATGTGTCGCGCTGTTCTTTTTCGAAATTTTTCTCTCCTGGTACTACAACTTTTACCTTTTGACCAACGAGCGGGTGGTCGACATTGACTTTGTCGGCCTCACACACCGCAGTGTTTCGGAAACCGCAATCCGCAATGTCCAAGACGTGACGAGTAAAACGCACGGCTTTTTCCAGGTTCTGTTTGGGTTAGGGGACGTCCATATTCAAACTGCTGGTACTACCCCAGAGTTTGAATTTCCGTTCCTTGGCAACCCGGAAGAAGTGGTGCGGAAGATCAGTGAACTTCTTCGCAAGGGTGGAGGACGCCTTGGATAGTCTTTTTTTGAGTGCGTTGAGTTTGGTGATGAAGGTATTAATCCTTTCAACGATTGGTGTCTACATTGTGTTTGCATTTATCGTGATCCGGCAAGTTGCCATGATGCGCAATACGCTTAAAACGCCGCTCGGGTCAATCTGGAACAGCCTTGCGGTTCTTCACTTTATCCTTGTCCTCGTGTTGTTCGTGGTTGCGCTTGTGATACTGTAACCGTATGGAACTGCACCGAACTGCCCTTTTGCGCCGCATTGTCGGCACGCCCACCCAAAACAGATGGGCGCAAACCCTGGTGTTGGATGAAAAAGTTTCTCCCGCGGGTTTGGTGATGGCAGTTGTGGAAGTCAGCGTTGCAAAGGCAGAAGAAGACCGGCCGGCAACAGTCGGAAAAGCAATCCTCACCCACCTCGAAACCTCACTCACTGGATCAGTGGAGTCAGTGTATCAAGTGCTTGAGCAGACGCTCACGACAATCCCCGAACACATTCCGGCCTCTGAATCTTCTGATGCCGAAAACCCCACGATGTCGATTGTCGCGGGAGTGCTCACCGGCAACGTGTTAACCCTTGGCGTGATCGGGCACGGCCGGGTGATGATGCGCCGCGGGCAAGATGTCGCGACGCTGTTGGCAGATGGGCAAGAGCCCGCATCGGTGGAAATGGCGTCAGGCAATGTCCGACCCGGAGACCGAGTGGTGCTTGGCACCCCGACGTTTTTTTCTGTCGTGAGCACGGATATTCTGAACGCCGCTTTCCATGAAGGAAAATTGGATGATGCGATTGATGCTATCACGCCGCATGTGCACAAAGACGAAGAGGGAAGTGGGGCAGCTGCAATTGTCGTTGATATCGAAGCGGCAGCGTCAGCGATCTCAGAAGAACAAGAGGAAACACCTTCCTCTGTCCCGAGCGACAGTCACGCGACGATGATCGAGAAAACCACAGAAGAAGAGCCAGCGATGCCAACGTTGCAGCCGACGATCGGGCAGCCCTCAAAAAGGGCGCCTCTTTTCATTGGCGGGGGGATATTTTTTGCCCTTCTTCTTGTCGGAGGTATTTTCTATACGACCAAGATTGGCCCACAGCGCGCAAGGGATCAGGCGCAGATGCAGTCGTTTAGCCGGATCGTAGAGGAAGCTCGTGAGCTCCTCGAACTGCACCCGTCGCGCAGCCGTGAGCTGCTCGACGTGGCAAAAGCGGCACAGGCCGCTCTTCCCAAGAATCTTGCGGCTGATAAACAGGTTCAAGAGACGTCAAAAAAACTCGACGAATTAAACGAGAAACTCCAAGCCCCGTTTGCTGTGGAAAAACCTGACGTGTATTTCTCCTATTCTCTCATTGGTGATGGTGTGCGTGCTGACAGTATCAAGAGCGATGCAGGGAAAGCAATCATTTTTAACCGGAAGACGTCATCGGTCTATACCATTGGTCTTCTTCAAAAGCAATCCACCGCGGTTCTTGGCGGCGAGAAGGGGCCAAAAGACGCGGCGTGGGTTGTGCTGACCAATGGCCGTTTTTATTCCATCAATACGGCTGGAACGATCAGTCGGTTCCAAGAGGGTAGGGAGAGCATCGAGACGATGCTGGAAGGAGAAACGTGGGGAACCATTCAAGACGCCGCGGGTTATGGCGGCAATGTGTATCTTTTGGACACAAAAGAGCAGGTGATTTGGAAGTATGAACCGTATAGCGGCGGGTTAGGCGATCCGCGGTATTACCTTCGGGGGAATTCTGAACTGCCCAAGGATGCAGTGGCCATGGCGATTGATGGGTCGGTGTGGGTGGGTTCAAAAACCGGCGAGGTGCGGACCTACGTCCAGGGATTTCAACAAGATTTTGCGCTTTCAAACGTCCCGAACGCGTTTGTGGAAGTGCGCGGGCTATTTACTGACGAGGATCAAAAGAATCTCTATATTCTTGATAGTAAGGCACAAAGAGTCGTCGTTGTCGACAAACAGGGTGTGTATCAGGCAGAATATTCCTCGCCCGTGTTTGCAGAAGCGAAAGCTGTAGTGGCAGACGAAGCAAACAGCGCTTTGTATGCCCTGACAGTTGAGCAGATCTATCGGTTTGACCTGCAATGAATATTGTGAACCGCCGTGCGCGGTACGACTACATTATTGAGGAGACCTTTGAGGCAGGTATTGTGCTGACAGGAGCGGAAGTGAAGATGATCAGAGCGGGGCGGGCTGATTTATCGGAAAGCCATGTGATGATTCGGCCTGACAAAGCGCTTTTGGTGAATGCGTATATTCCGGCCTACGCATTCGCAAAAGGAGTTGGGTATGACCCCCACCGCAGCCGGACACTTCTTCTCCACCGACAACAAATACTGAGTCTGCTTGGAAAACAGATGGAGCGGCGCCGGGTGATTATTCCGTTGTCGTGTTATTTCCGGAACAACCTGGTGAAAGTTGAGCTTGGATTGGGGCGGGGGAAGAAGCAATACGAGAAGCGGGAGGAACTCCGTAAAAAGGCCATTGCCCGCGACATCGAGCAAGAACTGCGGGGGAAAAGTTGAGAAGCTTGGCTTCGCCAAGGCTACGGCGAAGCGAAAAGTACGATTTCCCGCCTACGCTTTCAGCTTCGGACGGGCAAGTAAGTTTTTCAGGGGCGGCAAATTCTTTTAACCCTTAATTATTTCTTGAACAGTCGCATCTGACAATATTTTCATTGTATCGAATATTTTTAGCGTGGGATGATGCGGAATAAGCAACTGTAAATCTGTACAGGCCAAAATAACGCAGTCTAACCCCTTGTTTTCGAAGTCGTTGATAATACTGATAAGTTCTTCACGGTCTCTATTTTTTTGCTGGCCTACGACAAGGTTGAGGATAAACTTGCCCATTTTAGCTTGTTGAAGTTCATTGGGGGCAACGTACTCAATATCATTCTCGGCAAATGCATTTTCGTATAGTTTGTTTTTGATCGTTGCTGAAGTCGAAACAATCCCGACTTTATTCATTTTTTCTCGCTTGAGGAATTTAACTGCTTCTTCGACAATACTTAAAACAGGATTGCTCACCGCAGCACGAATTTCTTTAATGAAAACATGAAGAGAATTACAAGGCATAACGATAAAATCCGCCCCCGCTTTTTCTAATCGTTGAGCTTCTTGTGTCAGATAAGGGATGAGTCGTTCTATACCCTTGCCTGTTAAAATTGCGTCCTCTTCAATTTGGTATGGTAGAGGAACGCTTGAAATAATGATGGCTGGCCTGGCGGTTTTGTCTTTTTTGGCGCACGAAAAAACAAGATCGAGGTAAAACTCGGAAGTTGTTTCTGGTCCTAGTCCGCCAATAATACCAACTGTTTTCATAATTTTAGTTTATCAAATTCATATGCAAGCTACTTAGCGGACTGCGTCCGTGTGCCGTCACTAAAGCTACGGCGAAGCGAAGGCGGAGGGTAGAGGATTCGAACCTCTGAGGGCTTTAAGACCCACTGGTTTTCAGGACCAGCGCCATAAACCACTCGGCCAACCCTCCTTTTGCGGGGAGTCTGACTTCCCAGCCACGTTTAATTTTGTCTTGCAAAATTATTACGTGGCGGTGGGTACAGGATTCGAACCTGTGCGGCACCTTTTAGAGCGCCAGAGGTTTAGCAAACCTCCGCTTTAAACCACTCAGCCAACCCACCCGATTTATATTATACCAGTCGGCCTTCTGACCGTGCAAACACAAGGCCAATGACCTCCAACGCGCCTGATCGTTTGAGTACACGGCCTGCTTCCCGCATGGTTGAACCAGTGGTCCACACGTCATCCACGAGAAGAACCGTTTTTCCTTTGCAACGATCCGGATGCGGAACAGCAAATGCTCCGTGCATCGCAGCCCGCCGTTCCTTTCCACTGCGTGCAACTTGAGGTGGGGTTGCTTGGACGCGTGTCAGCATATCCGACTCTACCTGAAGTGCAAGGAGCTGCCCAAGGTGGCGTGCGATGATTTCGCTTTGGTTAAACCCGCGAGCCCGTTCTCGGCTCTTGTGCAAGGGAATGGGGATCAAGACGCCTTTTTTTGATACAAGAAGTTTCTCGAGCGGGTGGGCATGCATCCTTCGGAGCATTTCTTGGCTGACTATTGGGGCGAGCATCGTCACCCACTTGTATTTCATCGCATGCACCACGGCGCGCACTGCATCCTGATAAACAACTGCCGCAACCAAGCCGTCGATGCCCGTGCTCTTGCGGCACCCCGGATGTGTCATACCGTCAATCGACGGACGTTCACACGCTGGGCAGATGCGAGTCGTTTCTCGAAACGACTCGCGGCAATGTGCACACAGCACCATTCCCCAGGAAGAACATCCTACACAGCGGCGGGGGAAGAGAAGGTCGAAAATGAACGTTTTGAGTTGGTCCATCGGTTGACAAAAACCGCGTTCTTTTGTATACTATATCTTAGGATGCAGCTGGACGTACAGTCCAGAGGATTCTTTTTTATCTCGGGGATGTACAGATTCGACGAGATTCGTTCATTAACAACCGCGCACCGAGCATGATCGTTCTCTCGTAAAACAATCGGTCAAACCAAAACAGTCAACACATTCGTTGACACAGCAAAAGGCGCACTCGCTGCACTTTTTGCTCCTCGCGAATACGCGTTTGCGTAAACGTCGAGGCATTGACAGAGGATGTATTCGGTGATTTTCTGTCGGTGGAACCAAAACCGGATGTAGGTATCTAAAGACGATTGGCTTTAGCATGCCGAACATGTTCAATCTCACCTTCTTTTCTCTTGTCGATCGGATCAAAAAGAAGGAAAACACAAATGATCGACTATGTGCGTAGACGTTGTTTCTGGATAGACTCGGACCCGGTTCAAAACCGGCATCTCCACACTTCGCTCCTCGTATACACTCGGAGCTTCGCGTGGCAGGCCACAGTTTGTAAACTGTAAATCTTTGGTATATTGATGCGAAGTGTGTCCCGCGAAGCTTCAGCGAAGTGGGACAAATCCCATGCATTACGTATACATTCTTAGGCTCTCTGATGGAAGTTACTATCATGGTTTCTCTGATAATTTAAGGCAGAGGATACATTATCATCAGCATGGAGCGGTCAGCCAAACAAAGAAATTTCTTCCTGCAGCCCTCGTTTTTTATGCAGCATTTGCTTCTAAAAGAAAAGCAATCGCTTTCGAAAAATACTTAAAAGCCAGCTCAGGATTTGCGTTTCGGAACAAACGGCTGGTATGATGTACCCATGCGGGAGCAAAAAAATCCAGAGACCCACGAGGTTAAAACACTCCTCACATGGTCGTCTTCCTCGCGGCCGTACGCGAAATGGAACAAACGATTTATTGTTTCTTTAGCTGCACTGGTTCTCCTCATCCTCCTGGTGTTAATGGTGATTCAAGACTTTCTCCCAATGGCGGTGGTGTTGTCGATTGTGTTTGTCTATGCAGTGTTGGCCACCTTCCAGCCCGAATCCATCGAGCACAAGATGACCACGCAAGGCATTTCTTCCGGCCAGCACGCGTATATCTGGAACGAACTGCATTCATTTTGGTTTGGAGAGAAATACGGATCTCGGATTGCGTATATCCAAACGCGGCTGCGTTTTCCGCGGGAACTGGTGTTACTCCTGGGCGAGCAATCCGAGGAAGAGGTCAAAAAAACATTGGTGAAGTTTTTGCCGTTTCGCGAAATTGCCGAGCAGCCCTTTTTCGATAAATTCGCCACCTGGATTTCTACCCTCCTGCCGCTAGAGACTCCCTCTCCGCAAAAGCGCTAAACATCTCCCTCAAAAACTTATGAACTGTGCGTCTGGAGGGATTTGAACCCCCGACCTTCAGGTCCGGAACCTGACGTTCTATCCAGGCTGAACTACAGACGCACTTATTTACCCCGAATCAAATTTAACTTGACTCGGCGGCAGGCACAAGTCTGCGCCTGCCAGCCAGGTACAGAATTATACCTGGCGGTGGGAGAGGGATTTGAACCCCCGTGAGGCTTTCGCCTCGCATGGTTTTCGAAACCAGCCGATTCAACCGCTCTCGCATCCCACCGTAACAATTCCAGAATGCGCGCAGCGCTTTTCTGGAATGTGTACGGTGCGCCCGGCAGGATTTGAACCTGCGGCCTCAAGATCCGCAATCTTGCGTTCTATCCAGGCTGAACTACGGGCGCAATAACACCATTATACCAAACTGGGAGGAGTCTGCTTTGGAAAAAACATTGACAGAAATTCATACTTGTAGTATGATAATAAGTATGAATTCATATCGTATTACCGTGAGTCTCCCTGCGCATATTTATACTGGTCTTCAACGGTCGGTTCGGCGACGAGGGGTGAGCCGTTTTATCGCGCAGGCGGTGGAACGACAACTTCTTGAAGAAAAAACAGAAGACCCCGTCGATGCATTTCTTGCCTTACGTGGGAAGTTTCCTTTCCGCAACCGAAAGGAAATTCTTGAGGCAATTCACCGAGGACGACAATAATGAAAGCGTATGTGCTTGATGCATCGGTGGTGATTTGTTATATCCAAGAAGAAGATGAAAAGATCGGACAAAAAATCGCTCGTCTTTTCAAAGAACAAAAGGCCGGTATGGTTGAGTTACTTGCTCCTCGTTTGCTTTTGGTTGAGGTTGGAAATGGCCTGCGATTTTCGGTGGATACTCAAGATCAAGCGCTTGCAGCATATCGAGTTTTTTCCCGCCTCCCTCTGAGCTATCAGGAGATGACAACGGAAGTATGCGGACAAGCTATTTCCCAGGCGTTTCAGTTTAACACCACGGTGTACGATACGGTGTATCATGTTCTCGCCCAATCCAGAAGCGCAACGCTCCTGACGTGCGATCGGGCATATTTTCAAAAGGCAAAGCAGGTTGGGTCGATTGAGTTATTAGAGACCAAACACTAATGCAACAACATATTTCCGCTGGCGGGATTGTTATGAACGTAGACGATACTCCGCCTACCATTCTTATTTCTCAACACTCCGGCCACAAAGGATGGGGGTTTCCGAAAGGGCATATTGAGAAGGGTGAAAAGCCAGAAGAGACGGCTGTCCGTGAGGTGAGAGAAGAAACCGGCATTGATGCGCGCATTACTGACAAGGCGGGGTCGGTCCGATACGTGTACACGCAAGACGGAGAAAAGCATTTCAAAACGGTCACCTTTTTCCTCATGGGCGCACGAACGACCGAATTCAAGCTTTCCTGGGAGATGCAAGACGCCGCGTGGGTACTGTTGGAGGAAGTCGAGGAGAAATTAACCTTCGAGACCGAAAAAGACCTCTGGCGCTCAGTCAAACATCGAATTCCTGTCATTTGATACAATGTAATCCAGGAGGAGTCGCTTAGTGGCCTAGAGCGCACGCCTGGAAAGTGTGTATGCCCGCAAGGGTATCGTGGGTTCGAATCCCACCTCCTCCGCAACGTAAGAAATTTCGAAGAAATTTCTTACGTTGCAGGAGCAGCGAGTGTTCCAATGGAAGATTTGGTTAGATAATATTATATAAAAGGTCGATAATATAATTAAGCTTTAAAGGAGGTGAAAAATATTTATGAAAACTCTTAAATGCGACCTATGCGAACTTGAAGCTCAAGGTGAAACATTCGAGGAATGGATGAATGCACTTAAGCCTCATTACGTTAAAGCTCATCCTGAAGTAATGGATGACTCTAGTAAGACTAAAGAGGATATGGAGAAGTGGATGGTTGAAAATAAGGCAAGGTTTGAAGCTGCCTAAAAACATACGCAAAAAACAGTTCTAAAAAATTATGGCATACAGCGAAGATTTGCCGCCCCTTCGACCCATTCGATTCAACTCAGGGTAAATAAACTCAGGGCAAGCAAAGAAAAACTTGAATGAGAATGTTTTGATGAATGAAACGTAGATATGGATTTTGAGGTTAGTTTTTTTTGGGATTGTGGCATGGCTTGACACATAAGGGTAAATAGAGTATATTTACACCATAAACGCCTCAGCTCGTACCGCAAGGTCCGCTGAGGTTTTTTATGCTCATTTTGTGATAGAATTCCCCTATAGCTAAATCTACTACCGCCGCAGATCCATGCAATAATGATATTAGATATAAAAGCATTTATATAGAGATAAGTACAAGAGATGTTGATATAACATTAAAGTCTCCGCCGGAAACCCTGCCTGAATTCAGATGAGTTTAGATTATGAATTTGCCGCCCTATACTCCGCCCCTCCTTTGTGAAACCTTCAAGGCCACAAAAAACCATCTCCACGATTGCCATGATTTCATTCAAAAAGCGAACGGAGTTTTTCTCTCAACCTTCGGATAAATGCGTTTTATCGCATGTCACCGCCGCGATCATCGCGGGGTTGCATTGGGCGCGCCTCATTTACAAAAATGTTGCGTCCATCCAATGGTTTGCCGTTGAGTTCTTTTGCTTTCTCTGCTTCCTCGTCATTTGACATTTCGACAAAACCGAATCCGCGAGATTTGCCACTCATGCGGTCGGTAATAACCGTCGCCGAGGCGACAGTACCAGCTTGTGCGAAGAAATCGCGCAGGGTTTGATCAGTCGTATTCCAAGAAAGACTACCAACGAATAATTTTTTTGCCATTTCACTCACCCCCTTCAACAACCTTACTCACGAAACACCTACTTGACGGTCGATCGAAACTTCTCCTGGGTTGTCCTCAGGGGTTTGTCGACACGAGACTGTTCGTGGACTAGAAGATATTATAGCATAAACAGACGTTTTTTTGTCAATACTTCGATTTCACTCAGTATTGACACTGAGCATAGTCGAATGTGTCAATACACGAGTTCTCAACCGAAGTCACGAGCCACCATTTTTCTTCGGGAAGATGAATGGTTGGAGGAGAAGTCCGATGCAGATTCCACCTACAATAACGCCGATGTAGATACCCATGATTTCTCCATACGCAAGCGGAACCGCGCGCAAAAATCCAAGAATAATCGCACTTGTCCAGGAAACGAATGAAACGACACCGCTCAAAAGAAGTGCGGATCGATGATTTCTCCAGGTCTTACCAGCAAGACGCGGCAGATGGACCCAGTGAAAGACAAGCCCGTTCGCTACGAGCATGGCAACAACCGTCATTTTTGCCAGGAATTTTGAGGAGGCAAGATAGCGATGTGGGTCAAGAAGAAATAATCCAATGCCAGAAACCGCGATGATGGCAAGTCCAATCCATACAAACCGGCTGAGCCTTTTTAACCTTACGAATGCGCATTGATCAATGATTCCACTGCGGACACTTTGCAGGAATGTCAGGTCACTTCCATACGCGCTCCCCACACCGATCACGACACCGAGAAGATGGAGAATAGTCAGTATAGCCTTCAGGTCCATCTGATTTTCTTGAGTTTATCATGAACAACCGCCCTTGACAATTGTATATGATGGTTATATACTTTAAATATGGCGGCATTGCCCAATGTTTTGCAATTTGAATGGGATAAGGGGAATGTTGAGAAGAATGTTATTGCCCATGGAGTCACAAGCCGAGAAGCAGAAGAGGTTTTTCTTCATGAGCCCAATTTTATTGTTGAAGATGTCAAGCATTCGTTGACCGAGCCGCGATTTATGCTATGGGGGATGACAGATTTAGGGAGATCCTTGACTATTATTTTTACGATTCGAGGAAAAAATATCAGAATTATTTCTGCTCGAGACATGCATAAGAAAGAAAGGAGGCGATATGAAAAAGAAATTCAAGAAAATTCCAAAATTCAACACTGAAGACGAGGAACGGACGTTTTGGGCGACCGCAGACACGTCGGAATATTTTGATTGGGATAAGGCCGAACCGGTCACATTTCCAAACCTACGACCATCGACCGAGACCATCTCGATCCGTCTTCCCAGCCATCTTCTTGTACGGCTGAAGCAGTTAGCGAATGGTCGTGATGTTCCGTATCAGTCGCTTATGAAGATATTTTTAGCCGAGCGTGTACAGCAGGAGTTACAGCGATAACCATGGGGATGAGCACACCAGAACCGCGCATCCGGCCGGCTGCAAAGGCCTTGATTTTGAAGGACGGTCGATTTTTAGTGATCAAAGAAGTCATTGATGGAAAAGATATTTGGGATCTTCCGGGTGGAAAAATTGAATACGGCGAGTCGGCGGAAGAAACAGTACTCCGCGAGGTGAAAGAAGAAGTGGGGTTAGACGTCGACGTTGAAAGATGTATCGGGTACTACTGGTTCATCCGCGAAGGCGATGGCATGCAGATTGTCGCGCTGGCGTTTCAGTGCCAATCAACAAACACCGAGGTTGACCTTACAAAAAATCCGGCAAAGGAAAACATCACCGAACACCACTGGGTAACCGCAGAAGCATTTCAATCCCCGTCGTATGATGCGGCGGACACACTGAAGGCCCTGCTGAAACATATCAGGTAGCGCGTGCTACAATGGCGGCATGGATCCAAAAGACGAAATTAAGGCAAAAGTTGATATCGTCGAGCTGGTCGGCGAATATGTGAAGCTGAAGAAAGCGGGCAAAAACTTTAAAGGACTCTGTCCTTTCCACACCGAAAAAACCCCCTCGTTTATGGTCTCACCCGACCGGCAAAGTTGGCACTGTTTTGGGTGTTCGAAAGGCGGCGACTCGTTTTCATTTCTTATGGAGATAGAAGGGATGGATTTCCCTGAAGCCATGCGTACCCTGGGCGCGCGGGTTGGTATCGAGATTCAGAGCAGGAACATTCAATTTGAAAGCACGAGCATCAAAGAACGGATTCTAGCGGCCAACAGCCTTGCGCAATCCTACTTCCACTACCTGCTGACCCAGCACGAAACCGGAAGACGCGGCCGCGCGTACCTATCGGAACGGGGGCTTTTGGATGAGACCATCCAGACATTCCAGCTTGGCTATGCGCCAAATTCATGGGATGCAACCAGCAAGTTTTTACAAACAAAGGGGTTTTCTTCGGACGAACTGCTGCAAGCAGGGCTGTTGGTACCGAGTGATCGAGGCAGGCCGTACGACCGGTTCCGGGGGCGCGTAATGTTTCCTTTGCGTGATATCCACGGCAACGTGGTTGGATTTGCCGGCCGGACGCTGACGGAAGAAAGCGCGAAATACGTCAATTCCCCTGAAACACCGGTGTTTACCAAGGGTCGAACCCTGTTTGGGCTCGACCAAACAAAACAGGACATCCGGACGGCAAAAAACGCAGTATTAGTGGAGGGGGAAATGGATATGCTGATGGCGTATCAGGATGGCGTGAAGTGGACAGTTGCGGTAAAAGGGACGGCGCTGACCGATGACCAAATTCAGCTTTTGAAGCGATATACGCATGAAGCGATTGTTTGTTTTGATCCGGATGTGGCCGGCACAAGTGCGACCCTGCGGGGCATTGAGCGGGCGCATGCGTTGGGGCTTGGGATCTCTGTTGTATCGCTTCCGGATGGGTTGGATCCGGCTGACTATATTCGTGCCCGGCCAGGGACGTTGACAGTCTGCCTTGGCCACGCGCAAGGCATTTATGACTTTTGGATGGAAACAATAGTCAGTCAGTTTCAACTGGAGAATCCAACCCAAAAACGGCGCGCGGTTGAAGCGTTTCTCCCAGTTCTCGCGGGCATTGAGAATAGAATTGAACAGACATTGATTGTGGAGCGATTCGCCACCCTTGTCGGTGTCGACCTTGGCGTCGTCAAACAAGAGCTTGCACGTCTCCGCCAACCCAGGCGTGTCGACATTGCGGCCCCTCCAGTGCCTCCCGGCCGAGCCTTTTCGCTCCCGAAGCGCGAGCAGTATTTTTTTACCGTTCTCTTCTTGGGGAAGAGTGTGAAGAAAAGCGATCTTGAGGGTATCGCCGAAATGGATTTTGTCACCACAACCGGGAAGGCTGTTTTTGCGTTGCTTTTTTCCCAACTCCAGGAGTATAATGAACGAGATGCTGAAGACGTGCTGAAGCATCTTCCGCTAACCATGCGGAAAGTTGTACAGCCGTTGGTGTTTGCAGAAATCTCAGAGGATTTGGATCGCGAGCGGGAACTTAGACTGATCAAACGATCGCTGCGGCACGCCCGCATCCGCAGGCAATTGCGGGAAACGTCCCGCCTTTTAAAAATTGCCCAAGCGAGGAAGGAAATGGACCAGATTGAATCGTATGAAACGGAGCTTTCACATTTAACCCAAGATCTGCAAGAGCTTTATCCATAAATCCCATGGCCACCAAAAAAACAAAACCATCATTGCCGAAAACCCAGAAAGAGAAGATCCGCTCCCTGATCGAAAAGGGGAAACGGGGAGGGTTTTTGACGCAAGACGACGTACTCCAGGCATTCCCCCGCGCGGAACTGCATTTGCAGGAACTGGATGAGATGTACGAAAGGCTTTTAGTACTCGGCGTGGACGTGTTTGACGTGAATGCCGAGGAGGCGGAGCAGGATTTAGAGATTTCTTCCGACCTTGCGAAAGAACTCGAGCTCTTGGTAACAGTGGGAGACAAATTTGTCACCGACCCGGTTCGCCAATATCTCCGGGAAATTGGCCGCATTTCGCTTTTAACCTATGAGCAGGAAGTTGATTTAGCCAAACGCATTGAAGCTGGGAGTCTTCAGGCAAAACGCGCGCTGATTGAAGCGAATTTACGCTTAGTCGTCTCGATTGCAAAAAAATATGTCGGCCGTGGGCTCACACTTTTGGACCTGATTCAAGAAGGCAATCAGGGATTAATCCGAGCGGTTGAAAAGTTTGATTACAAGCGGGGGTATAAGTTTTCGACGTATGCAACCTGGTGGATTCGCCAAGCCATTACACGCGCGATTGCCGACCAGGCCCGGACCATCCGCATCCCGGTTCACATGGTGGAGACGATTAATCGGTTTGTCCGTATCTCCCGCCGGCTCATGCAGGAGTTGGGGCGCGAACCGCTCCCAGAGGAAGTCGCCAAAGCCATGGAGGTGGATGTGTCGAAAATTCGGGAGATTATCAAAGTGTCGCAAGAACCGGCTTCACTGGAAACGCCGGTGGGGGAAGAAGAGGACAGCCACCTTTCAGATTTTGTGCCGACGTCAGATTTGTCGCCGGATGAAAAAGCCGCGCAAGAGCTTTTAAAGAATCAAGTGGAAGAAGTTTTGGGGACGCTGTCAGATCGGGAGCGAAAGGTTCTGCAGCTGCGTTTCGGTTTGCAGGACGGGAAGGCGCGGACATTGGAAGAAGTCGGGAGAGAATTTGGGGTAACGCGCGAGCGGATTCGCCAAATTGAAGCAAAAGCCATTCGCAAACTGCGGCATCCAACCCGGAGTAAAAAACTCAAAGATTACCTCGAGCTTGCCACGTAATCCGCATGGACCACGGCCTCCTCATTGTCTATACAGGAAACGGGAAAGGGAAAACCACGGCCGCCCTCGGTATGGCGCTGCGGGCATCTGGCTATGGGTGGAAGGTTGCTGTTTTGCAATTCGTGAAAGAGGAAGCCTGGCCGTCAGGCGAGCGAGCCGTCATTCGAAAGAATCTCAAGAATATTCATATAGAAGCATTGGGCAGTGGATTTGTCGGTATCATGGGCGACAAAAAACCCCGCGACGTCCATCGAAAAAAGGCCCAATATGCCCTGAAGAAAGTGGGAGATGTTCTTGGAGACGAAACATACCAACTCGTCATCCTGGACGAACTGTTAGGAGCGCTCCGAGGCCGTTTGGTGATGCGGAAAGATGTTGAGTCAATCCTGCGTCAGAAGCCAGAACCGACGCACCTGGTTTTGACCGGCCGGCATGCGCCGAAATGGCTTGTTGCCCGCGCCGATCTTGTCACGGAAATGAAAGAAATCAAACACCCATTTTCAACCGGCCGCCAAGCAACCAAGGGGATCGATTTTTAATTCCCGCAGGAGTGTAAACAGACTTTCTATACCTTGTAGATATCGTGGCTACCAATTTTGTAGAATAGAACCTTCTCTTTCCCTAAAAATTCAAATATGATCCTCTCCTTCTCGTTGATGGAAAATGCCCAGAGACCCTCTAACCGACCACGAAGTTTATGGGCTTTCAATGTTTGAGAAAATGGGTCTTTTTTAAATAATTTCTCTGCCTGAATCGCCTGTTTTTGTTTTTGGGGCGTCAGTTTCTTCAACTGTTTAACAAAGCGACTGGAGTACTCTACTTGAAGGTGTGTCATCAAATGAGATCAGCAAGAGAGTTTGCCTTCATCGTCCTGCCTTGTTTGTATTCCCTTCTCCCTTCTTCTACTGCACTGAGTGTATCTTGTATTTCTACTTCATACGCGACTTTTCTTAACATTTCCAACTCATCATAATCAATAATTGCCACATCAGGCTTATTATGAGTCAAAACAATCACAGGTTTTTTCGTCCTTTTTGCCCAGTCAAAAACCTTCCGATAGTTTTTTTGGATGTCAGATACAGGAACTGTATAAGGCATAAGTGTATTCATACTACATAGAGTACTATATAAAATTTTATATGTCAAGTGCAAGGCGTGGATTTTTAAGTTCTGTTCCGAACGAGCCTGTATCCGAATAAAAACTCATACAACGGACCCCAAAATGCGCCAAACGCGAATCCAAACAGCACTTCGCCCAAGGGAACTCCGCCAATCGTCAGCCACCAAAAAATTTCAAGATTCCACCACTGTTGAGATGTTGGGAAAATTGTCATCCAAAGAAAGAAAAGGAGACCATAAAGAAGTCCGAACGTAAGGCCTGAATATATCATTGGAAGTCGGAGGTCGGGTCGTGTAAGACCGATGAGTACAGCGCCGACCGCTAATAACGGAACCAGTGTGAGCATGATATTGATGTGAAACAGAAAGGATCCTATCAGTGATGCAAAAAGGATAAAGACTGCAATGAGCCAATGAATAATTTTCGTGGCATTCTGCTCACGAATTTTTCGAAGTCGCTTCCCGGCAATTTCTTCATAGATGACCGCAGCGATTCCGCTGAAGCAGAATGCAAAAAGAAAACCTTCAATTCCTATAGGAATGGAGAAAAATGTTGGAGGATGCCAATATTGTGGTTGTGCGAGATAGTCGAAAAAAGCAAAGAGCCACACAACGATGCTTGATACAAGCATTTCAGTTCGGAGATCTTTTCTTGAGAGAAAAAAGAAGAGCCAGCAAAGGAAAAACAATCCAACCAGGGTAAGGTAAACGAACATAAAAACTATCCTAGCATAGAAGATAGATGATTTCGATGTTACCGCCTCGATGACTGTTTGAGGTTTTGGCGTAGGGTTGGATAAACAATAATCGCAACGGCGAGAAGTGCAATGGCACCAGCAATGTAAAATGCTTCGAGTGGTCCGATGACAATATTCATCTCTTCCCCCTCAATAATATCATACTCATGCAGAGAGCAGATCCCATAAGAACAACTCCTAACATCAGAGAGAAAAGATTGATGGACTCTTTCTCGGAAAATAGCGGCGTTACAACTCCAGCAATGAACACGAGACCCAAGTTTGCGACAAATTCAGATAGACGATCAATCTGCCGGTTGTTTAAATACGGCACCATGTGAGATTCTTATGGTAACAGACCTGTGTCTAGAAGAACCTTTCCACAAACTTAATTCCCGCATAATTCCCGCACTTTTCCCGCGCGGGCATAACCCGCTGAAAATGATACACTAACAAACGATGCGAGCAAAGCTCATCCTTCTTTTTGGAGCAATTATTCTTCTCTTGGCTGGTCTCGTCAGTGTACGATTCGGGCTTGGGGGTAAACCGATGGAGCGTCCTTTTCCGCCGCCAACACTGGAATCTGCCGGTTCTCCACCAGAAATTCTTGCGATCATCCAAAACACGAATAGTCTCGAGGTGCAAGTTGCACGCTACAAAGCCCTTATCGAGCGCGTGGGAGTGGAGGAGGCGCAAGAAGCGCTGCAAAATTCAGGGCTGCCGTTCGACGGGCAGACGCACCTTTTGAACCACACAGTTGGAGAGTGGCTTTATGTTCATGAAGGAACATCGGGGCTAGGAAAGTGCAAGGATTATTTTCTTTCTTCTTGCTATCACGGGTTTGTGATCGACGCCGTGGGCGATGGGGGAATGGATGCGCTTGTAGGAGTCATGGAGCAATGTTGGAAGAGCGGTGAACATGTTGCTATTCAGTGTTCGCATGCGATCGGACACGGATTCTTAGCGTGGGTCGGGTATGTGAATCTCACGACATCGCTTTCCATGTGTGATGAGCTGACGACAAAATCGAAAAATTTTCCCGTCTATAATTGTTATGATGGCGCGTTTATGGAAAATGTTTGGGCGGTCCATGGTGGCGGAAAGCCGGCACCGGATCGGTGGGTCAAAGATGACGATCCGTATTACCCCTGCAACGATTCCCGCATCGCCTCAAAATACATCAAGGGATGCTGGTCAAACCAGCCAAGCCTTTTATACCAACGATTTCACGGCGACCTTTCCAACGTTGCATCGATTTGTCAAACCATCCAAGATAAAGAGCACCAAGAAACCTGTTTTGACGGCCTTAGCCGCCAGATTCACCCATTGACCAAAGGAAGCATGGATGAGACGTTCCGAATGTGCGGGCTTTTGCCCAAGCCGTGGGATGAAGCATGTATTGCATCCAACGCGAAAGCCTCTTTTTCTGTCGGCGACCGCGAGTTACCATTTAAAATCTGCGGGCGGATGATCAGCGGCGGTCAAGATCGGTGTTGGCAAGATCTGGTTGGGATTATTCGTGCCTATTACCCGCACGCCGGAGCACAGCGGAATGCATTGTGTGGGAAGATGAAAGATGTATCCTGGAAAAGTCGGTGTATAGGGTCATAAATCACGCGAGCTTTGTGCGGCGCAACAGCAATGCATTCGCGACCACAATGACAGAGGACATGCTCATCAACAGCGCTGCCCATTCCGGCCGCATCATGATTCCGTATGGCGTCAGTAGTCCCGCGGCAACTGGGATAGCAAGAAGATTGTAGCCGGCTGCCCAGAAGAGATTCTGCATCATTTTTCTGTTCGTCGCGCGCGAAAGGGTAAAGACCGTGACGATATCCAGCGGATTGCTTTTCATCAGCACAATGTCAGCCGATTCCACCGCCACATCCGTCCCACTTCCGATAGCGATACCGACATGGGCTTGCGTGAGACTGGGCGCGTCATTTACTCCATCTCCGACCATCGCAACGATTTTCCCTTGGCGCTGGAGTTCCTTCACCCGGTCTACTTTTTGATCTGGGAGGACGCGGCTAAAGACCGTGTCAATGTCGAGAGATGAACCGACGACATTTGCCACGTCATCTGTGTCTCCGGTGAGCATCACGGTTTGGATACCCATGCGCTTGAGCGCTGTTATGGCCTGTTTGGATTCTTCCCGGACCGTGTCCGAAAGAAAGAGAACAGTGGGTGTGGAATCAACAACAACAAAGACGGGTGTGGCTCCTTTTCTCTCGGTATCCGATGGAGGATTGATACGGTGATCTTTGAGGAGCTCGGCGTTTCCCACAAGGACGCGTTTTCCTTCCACAACTGCAAGCGCTCCTTTTCCAGGAAAGGATTGAAATTGCTGCGCGGGAGGAATAGTCAGGTTGCGTCGGTTTGCTTCCTCCACAATGCCGCGAGCTAAACTATGCTGAGAATGTTGTTCGACGGCAGCAGCCAGCCGAAGGATGTTGTCATCGACCGACCCTTCCACGCCAAAATTCCCCGTTGTTAATGTCCCGGTTTTGTCAAACACCACTGCATTGACCTTGCGTGCAGCCTCGAGCCCCTTCATGTTCTTGATCAGGATGCCGTGTTTTGCCGCGAGTGTGGTGGTAATCGTGGTGACAGTTGGAATCGCAAGGCCCAACGCGTGCGGACAGGCAATGACCACGACCGAGACCGCAAATGTTGCTGCAACCACCGCACCAGCAGGGGAGAGAAACATCCAATACACAAATGTCCCTGTTCCAACCACGATGGCAACAATGGTCAGGATGTTGGCTGCGCGATCGGCAAGTTCTTGCGCCTTGGGTTTGGACGACTGCGCATCAGCAATGAGCTGTATAATCTGCGCGATGGTTGTTTCCTCTCCTGTTTTTGTGACCACAATTGTCAACGACCCGTCAGCATTGAGCGAGCCGCCAATGACGGCGTCGCCAACACGTTTCTGCACCGGTTTCGATTCGCCGGTGATCATGGATTCATTCACGCTACTTTCTCCCTCGACCACATTGCCATCAATCGGGATTTTTTCTCCAGGGCGGATAAGCACGCGATCGCCTTTTTTGATCGTTGAAAGGTCGACATCGCGGATTTCTTTATCATGGAGAAGATGTGCGATCGGCGGAAGGAGTTTCGTCAGCTCGGCCAGCGCGCCCGTGGTTCCGCGCACTGCCCGCATCTCCAGCCAATGCCCGAGGAGAAAAACCGACACCAATGTTGCAAGCTCCCAGTAGAATGATTCTAGAGGAAAGAACAACGTTGCCGCGACCGAGAAGACATAGCCGACGGTAAGGGCAAACGCAACCAGGGTCATCATCCCAAAATTGCGGGCGGAAAGCTCTCCTTTTGCGGCCACGAAAAACGGCTTGCCGCCAAACAGCACAACCACAGATCCAAACACAAACACGAGCCAATCTTGCCAAGGAATGGTGAAGGGAAATGGGAGCCATTGTTGAATGGTCGGGGAAAGAAGCAGCGTCGCAATGACCAGGGGAAGGGTCAGGAAAAACCGTTTGCGGAAATCCTCCTCCATCGATGAATGGTGGCCATGATGGTCGGCGTGT
Source organism: bacterium (assembly GCA_030695785.1). GTDB lineage: Bacteria > Patescibacteriota > Microgenomatia > JAUYPR01 > JAUYPR01 > JAUYPR01. The sequence goes on along the minus strand of JAUYPR010000055.1, from coordinate 10,680 downwards.
TTCCCGCCTATGGGTGTCAGCGCCATGCCGCACTTTGGGCATATTCCTGGTTTGTCAGACAGAACATCTGGGTCCATCGGACACGTATAGAGTGTTTTCATTGCATTCATATTATTCCTTTATGACATACGTTAGCAGTCGAACCAAGAAAAAGACGAGCAAAACAGCGGCCACCACGTTGACCCCCGGGATTGATTGCGTCATCTCCGTGGCCCGAAAGGCGGTGGCGTTGATCATGCCTGTGAATCGGTCGTCGGTTGGCATACCGACATTTCCTGTCAGGGTCAAAAATAGCATGAGTGAACCCGTGATGAGGAAGATGGCTGCGGCGATGAGGTTGGAAACAAAAAGGGGAAACGCTTGTCCGGCCAAATGAATGGTGCCGAGGCGGCGTTTGAAGAATGGACGCTCCAAAAGATTCCCGCGGGAGATGAGGAGAGACGTTATATAGAGCGGCGCAACCATGCCAAGCACGTACGCTCCACCCACGCCCAACGCCTGCAGCGTCGTTGGAGTCAGGCTACTCAAGGTCAACACGCCAATGAGCACCGGCGCACAGCAGACGGACGTGATGCCGGAGAAGACGCCCAGCATGAAGACAGAAGGAATATCTCCGGGTCGTTTTTGTTGAAACCCGATGGCTGGCATTGGAAGTTTAAGGCCAAGCAATGACAGGATGCCAACCCCGAGCATCACAAGACTTCCAATGAGATACGTTGAGTCGTGGATGCGGAAGAAAAAGAGAGCAAGCGCTCGCGCTCCGAGGACAATAGGGAGCATGACGAGGAAAATGCCAAGGGAATAGACGACCGTCATCAAAAGCACGCGCGAGCGTTCTTTAAAAATGGTGCCGAAATAGGCGGGCAAAAGATACGAAATGCAACACGGCGCAAAAAGCGCCACCATGCCGGCAAGAAATGCAGCAATAAGAGAAATTTGTATCATTGTTCGTTCCGCCTACGCCCGTTTACTTAACGCTTCCCAAATCCATGCGAAGAGAAAACCGATGAGCCACGAAGCGGCAATAAATGTGATTCCGCCGAAAATAGCGTCGGTGATAGTCAGATTTCCTGCCGGAGCCGCACTCATCCCAATTGCGTGGAACCACATCCGTGTGCCAAGACCGACCAATCCCGGGAATAATGTGATCAAAAGAAGACAGATGACCCACAAGATTGCGCCAGTCAAGCCAAGCGCATTGGCAAGAACAATTTTATCGAGTTTCATGTTGTGTTCCTCACCCCCTCTCATACGTCGATGGAGAAGAAAGAGACTGACCGCCGCGATAGTGAGAAAAAGAAGTGTTGTCAAAAACCACGGGGTTGGATACCAAGAAGGAATGAAACGATTGCTGTGCCATGCCCATCGGCTATTGTTCATCATGGACATGAATCCTCCGCCCATCATGCCAGCACCCATCCCACCCCAACTCGACCTGTCACACCCCAGGTAATTTCTGCCCATTTGAATGTGTGCGGCCCGCAGGTTTTCCGACCCTTCGCCGCCCATCATGCGATCCATTCCCTCATGCGCCTGTCCAGGATGAATGGTTTCCATCCACGCATCCCCCAGCCTCTCCAAATCATCCTCGGAAAGGCTGTCGCAAGGGAGTGCCTGGATGGTCGTCACGTTATATTTCTCTAAGAGCATAGGAAGAATCGCATCAATCGATTGGTGTTCTCGCGCACTCTCCGAGGCAACGGTGGCGAGAATCGGTGTTGCCATGATGAACGATAGACTGATGGCGAGGAAAAATCCGACCAGACTTCTATGTGCCACAGCTTCCTCCTTGCTGGACAGAGCCGGGAATGGTCCCGATTTGTTGTTTGATGGTTTGATATCCAGTACTCGAGCTGAATTGTGCTGAAAGCACGCGTTTTGGATCTACGTTCGGCCATGTTGTTTTCTCGCGTGTCTCAAAGTAATACGCAAGGTCCACATAAGTTTGAGGGAACCAGAACGTGTTGAACGCAAGGGCGGCTTTGTAGATATCCTCGTCTGTGAATTCTTGACTCACCATGAGTTCCAAAAGTCCCAGCATGGCCATACCGTGATTGCAGTCTGGAAACGCAGTTGAGTTTCCGCAACAGGGGCGAAAGATAGTTTCGGCAAGTGTTGCCACGCGGCTGTTTTCCTCTGGAGTCAGCGGGATAATTGCCGTTGAACTATACAGCGCGAGCGCGTCTTTCTTGCCCAATGTCCATCCAGCGGTGGAAGCAAAGTTGCCCCGGGTTTCTTTATAGGTCGTTCCCATAACTCCTTTATCGAGAACATCAGACCGTTGTGTCAGCCCAAGCGCCCAGAGCGTGTTCACCCAAAAGTATGCTGTTTCAGCATTAATGGTGATATCGTCGTTTTTTTCTTCCGTGAGGTACGTGAGCAATTTTTCCCCGGTCTGACCTTTATAGATGGAACGGAACTTCTCCAAATCGATCGCTCCGGTCTTGACGAGTTGTTTCCCAACCGTTCCAAAGCGGAGCGGAACAGTGAAGCCTTCCTGTGGAGCAACTGATGCACTCAGAACTTGCGAGGTCGGGTTTTGCGGTGTTTCAGCCAAAGGCTGGTCAGCTGCTGGCTGAGGCCGAAGAAATGCGAAGACAGATTGCTTTCGCGGCTGGATTCTGACATCAAACAATGCGAATAGGGTCAGCGCTCCTCCGAGAAGAAAGAGCGGAATCAATACGAAGAATAATTGTTGCCGCCGCATATATTACCTCGTGACGAGCGCTTTGAGAAAAAATGTGAGCTCGGGTTTTAGGGGATCGTTCGTAGCCATGGTGACTTGCCGGTCGATCTGTCCGACTCCGTTCGGGCCGTGGAACGCAGGGTCAAAGATAACGGAGAGTTCCGCCTCCTGTCCAGGAGGAACTTGAAGGGTGTAGGCAGACTTGGCGTGCATGCCAAATGGTGGAGAGGTTTTCCCTTGAAAACTCAATGTCGCGGTCGTGCACATGCACGAGGTTTGAGCTTCGGAAAGCACAAGCGGTTGCGTGCCCTCATTTTTGATGGGGAAGCGTGCTTCAACCTTGCCATTGTCCATACGAATCTCCCCCCAGTCATAGTTTGTCGTTGGCGTGACCACTTTTGCTTCAGCGTTTGCAGACAAAACTTGCGGTTTGGATCGGTCCATCGTCAGAAAGATTCCAAGAACGAGAAGAAGAACCGACCCGCCCACAATAGCGATCAGGACGTGTACTCCTTTCATTGGTTGTCCTTTTGACTGTATTTTTCCGGATGTTTGAGGAAACGGTCGTGACAGCGCGATGCACAAAAATAGGACGCCCGGCCATTGTATTTGGCGGCGAATGAGGCGGTTTTCGGTGAGAGCCGCATGCCGCACACCGGGTCAAGCGCGAGTGGGACGAGATCGGTCATGGATGTGGTGAATTCGTCTGCCAGCGGGCTATCTTTGTGTCGCTCAATAAGGATTTCCCGGATGCGGTCACTGGCCTCTGCGAAATTTAGGTGAGAGAGATGATAGTAGATTTGCTTCCCGTTTTTACGCGTTTCCACAACGCCCGCTGCACGGAGAATCTGGAGGTGTTGGCTTAAATTCGCCTGGGGGAGCGAGAGCATGGTTTGGATATCACTCACCGATAACTCCTTATTGCGGAGGAGCTGGAGAATTTCCAATCGCTTTGGGTGGGCAAGCGCCTGGAGAAGCTGTGCGTGGAGTCGGAACACTTTTTCATACATATTCGATATTTCGAATATGTTACCGCAAACATCCACGTTTGTCAAGAAGGAGATTATATCGGATTGCTCACGCGCTTTAACTTTAAAGAAGCCTGTTGAAAGGCAGTTTCGTTAAATTTTACAATAAAGAAAGCCTTAAACAAATCGTCACCTTGCTGAATGTTAATAACGCCTAACGTATCAAAAAGGGTAGAAGGAAAATGTTTCTTATTCCCAGTGATCAATAAAGATTGTGGTTGTTTCATGAGTGTCGCCGCCAAAAACAGATCAACGAAGCTTACACCCTTACTTTTATTTTGGTGGGCGTAAATTTTTGACAGGACAAGAACGTTTTCAAGAATTTTAAGAAAGATTTCTTGACTGCGCGCTAAAGGGAGAAAGATTGGTTGTGAGATAAAGGCATTTTTTATTTTGAACTGCTCAGGGAGGAAAATGTCTCGAAGAAATTCAATTTCGACGAGCGGATCGATGAGCAGAGGGCTCTTTGAAAGAATAGAGATGCACTTTTGAAATATTTGGCCATCGCTAAATAGCATCCCAAGAAAGTCTCCATCGAGATATACGTGTTGTCCATGTAAACAATCTGGGGGAGTGAGTGCATAGAAAAAATTCATGCGCCGGTATTGTAGATAGGCCTCTCAATTGTAGATCGAAACTTTTCCTCTAACTTCTTATTCTGTTTTATTAACCTCGTACTCGTGGCAATGATTTTCGCGAGATCTATTTTCCTTGGGCGCATTGGCAAGGTGTCATCTTTCGAAATATGAGGTCGTGGGACATGAGGAAAATTAGACATATCAACAAAATCATACCATATTTCTACTAGATGTTATTTCTTTGGAGCTTTTGTGATTAATGACTTAAAAACTGAGTAGGCTTAAGATGCATCGGTAACACGCGCTCAACATTCTCTGTTAATCACTCATGGGGGAGTATATCCATAAGGGCGTATTCTCCTCGTAATGCGACTACTTTCTTCTTGAGATTCGGCAATAGTTTTCTGATAGAATAGGGATGGGTAAATGTTTAATGAAAACATACGTCAAAAAATATGATTAAGATTGGACTTGCAAAAGAAGATAAAGACTTACACACAACAGAAGAATCTATTTCTGTTTCTAATGAGTATATAGCCATAGGGAAAATGATCCATGAAGCGCTGGGAGAGTCTAGAATAATCCACGAGAGAGATTCTTCTCTTGAAAAAACAACAACAAGTGATGGTTCTACAGTGGAAAAAACCATAAAGTCTCACAACGAAGACGTTGTTAGTATAAAGGCAACCGCTGAGTATTTTTTAGAAAAAGTGTTTGGTCAGTATAAGAAAGAAAGAGTACTTAGATTGGGGAACCGTATGATTCAAAATTTATTTTTTCTCCTCTACTTTGTCCTTTCGGTTTTAGCATTGATACTGTTGCTCTTAGCAAACAAAATTGTAGTTTTCAATCAAGTTGAAACTATTTTGTTTTCCTTAACGATAATCACCGTTTTAACGATAGTGGCAATCGGAATATGTTTTATTTTTGTCCATTCAGTGATTATGGAAGGATCGAAAAATGATTGAGGGTCGGATGTTCAAAAATGTTGCAAAAAATATTGTTAGCAGGCTCACCATAAAGAAAGTTTTATTGGCAAGTTTGCTTGTCAACGCCTTACTCGCGACCTTATTGTTCCGAGAATTTACTCTGATTAAGCTAAACTCCATTTTTCTCCCACCAATGTCATTTCAAAGCGGTGCTGATTCTATTTATATAGAAGGAAGCTGGTTGGACAAGAATACTGATTTTAATTATGCATATAAAAACCCAATGCATACCATTGAGATACGATGCGATAGAACAAAAATGTTATGTGAGGAAGTTGGAGCGAGGTTTTTAACAGAAGATTCAAAAAAGTTTCCTAGTGGTTTTATAGGGTTAGTTACATACAAAAATGAATTTACTGTAAAAGAATGGAGTCAAGAAGAGGTTGTGGTTGTTCTTGATGGCGGGGCAGCTAAGACAGAGATGCGCATTAATATTCCCAGGAAATATGTATCTCAGGTTCGTTTTGACGGGCAAACAGATGTATTTTTCAGGGAGATGGGGGATGGTTTTGAGTCGGTTGATTTATTTCGGCAGAGATACAAACAGTGAATTGGGGAAGTACTATAATTTAAGTTGATTCCTTTTTTACCTCACCAGTTACTGCATCTACCCTGTACCAGTCAATTGTCGTGATATGCGTCGGTTTGTCTTCATAAAACTGGACTCGCCATGATGTCCATTCACCGTTTTCGTCCATATCCTCAAAAGCCATAAATCCTACTTTCGTTGCTCCTAGTCGAAACCATTCAGCAGTTTTTTCTTTCACTTCAGGGAGTTGAGATACTTTTTCAACTGCTTCTTCCTGAGTAATAAAACGTGCAGATGAAGTTGTAGTTTCGCTTATAGGTGATAGTGTAGTTTTTCGAGTACCTAATTCTTTCGGGAGACTTGTTGTGGTGTTCATATCAAGTTTGTTTCTCGAGTTTGAAAAACTTCTGATTAATTGCCAACTAGCGATTACTAAAAGGATCACCAAGACAAAAATCAACAACTTATTGTTTCCTTTCATTTTATTCCTCCGTAATCCTTTATGGTTTGCTGTATGCGGGTGGTGCAATCCTTTGTATACGGATCGGGCAGCGTGGCACAGGCGGCAGGGGCGGCTTGTCGCCAGCCTGAATAATTTTGGAAGACCGTTTCAACCGAAGCTCCGGTGACACAGATCGCGCGGATGTCCAATGATGGAATCTGCCCGCACCGGGATGTGATGGTGGAAAGATTCCCCGCAGCTTCTTGTCCAACAAGAAGTCCTATTGCGTCCAAGCACGAGGAGCGAATGTCGTTGTCTGTACTATTTGCACACGCCTCGACCATACTCAAAAAGGGCAGGTTGAATCGGTTCCGCATCACGGCCGGCTGGTTTCTGCCGCAGGCTGACCGAACCGTTTCTTCAAGCGTATTGCATGGATACAACGGGTCTTGAGCAGTATAGAATGTTTGCGGCGCGTTGAGTGAAAACTCCATAAATACCCCGTCGTAACAGTATGACGCTCCATCTGTCAGTTTCGTGCACGCGTCGAGCGCTTTTTGCAAATCAGTCGCGCGCACGAACGTTGCAATCCCGTGTCCGATTCCATGGATACAGCTTGCCCACGGGCCGGAGTTTACCTTCCCCACGGTCGTACACGCGGCAGCAACGTCGGGCAGTTTCTCCAAACTGGTTGCAAACGCTCCTTCGGTGAATCCATGGAAACACCCATAGGCAAAGCTTGGTTCGCACACCGAAATTCCGGTCATGCCTTGTTTTGTATAGACTTGTTCACCGATGAAATGCGCCAAATCATGCGCCCGTCCGCCTGCCGGAACCACCGCGCCTTTTTCCGTAAATGCCGCAACTAGATACATCCACGCTTTTTTTCCTCCGACCGTGTCTATGAGCGAGCGGATATATGCTTGTTGTTCGCTTTCCGAAAGATTTCTGAATGCAGTCGTATCGATCGTCGGAGGAGGGGTTGGAGAAAGGGGAGATTGTTTTTGAAACGTTGCAAAGAATGCCGCGATATTTTTTCTGACTGAATCAAAGAACGCCCCTATACTATTATGGCCGAAGGACATAACATTATATATAAAGGATGGCTTTTGCGGTGGCGCGGTGCCTTCTTCAGTAACAACAGTTAACAATCCCTGTTTGTGAGGAGATAGGTGATCATGGAAGCGAAAGACGCCTGCCCTTTCTGTGGTGAACGACCACGAGTCGCCTGGGGCGACCGCGCGTTTCGGGTCAAACTGTAGGTAATTCGTGTGCACTGGGTGTGGGTTACTTGCTGGCCAGCGATCGGTTGTGTCTGTATTCACAAAGACCAAGGTACTGCCTTGGTCAACTGAAATTTCATCAGGGGAAAATCCGTCCGGCGTCATGCGGACGGTTACGGTTGTTGTGTGTGCGAACGCAGCAGGCGCAACAAATAAAAACACGAGAAGAAATATGAGAAATGTGAACATGCGCATACCGACATTGTACCCGCCAGGTTGATACTTGACAACGGCCATAAAATAGTCTTTACTAAGTAAATGCCCGGGTTTTGCCCAGCCCATTATCGTTTTGGTGCCATTCTCGCCAGCATTTCTTTGCTGGTTGCCGCAACCCCTGTTGGGGCTCTTGTCACGAACGGATCGTATTATGACTGGGGACCATACTATCAAAGTCAGCAGGTATTGGGTTTATCGTTTTCATCATTAGAGCACCTTCCCACACCAACGCTACCTGCCGAGGTTTCTATTCCACCAGCAACAGGTATTTTTCCAGGGAACCCGCTTTCTCCATTTGAGCATTTCATTGAAAACACGCAGCTGACGTTCACCTTTGACCCGGTTGCAAAAGAAGAACTGCGCTTGTCTATCGCGGAAGAACGGTTGTCGGAAGCGAAGACTCTCACTGACCAGGGTCAACATCAGTATGCCGCCGAAGCCGCGGTCGCCTACCGGCAGACCATGAGAACAGTTTCAGAGAATCTTCAAACACTCGCGACCACGAACCCCGACGCTGCTGCGACACTTTCCACTGTTGTTGAAAATGCCGCCGTCGCCCACGCGGTTGTGGCGGAAAGCATTGTTTTGGCTTCCCCGCCTGCCGTTGCAGAGACATGGACAGATATTGTGAGTGGAACGGAGAAAGCGCTCGACGCGGTCGCGGATGCAACTGGACAGCCGGCTGTTCCGGATGACCTGTCGGTGAGTATCCAGGCGCTGAAAGATCAAGGACTGCTGACGACGGAGGAGAGCGAAAAAATATATGGATTCGGAAGCCGCGCCGATGTACGAGATGAGCTCGAACGACTGGCAACATCTGGAAGGTTCCCAGTTGCAGAGGTTGCGAATCTCGATACGGCAGTGGCGACCCGCTACCCAGACTTCCACGATCAGACGATGAATGTGTTGCAGTTTGCTGAACTGCGGACGTATCAAACGCTCCCTCCACCAACCGATGAGGCGCGGAAGTCTATTGAAGAATGGCAGAACCGGGAAAACAAAGACCTCCCTCCGCCACCCGAAATTCGGCCATATATATATAGTCTCCGCGCAGATGAACTAGCAAAGACTGTTGATCTTACACCATTTACGCCTGAACAACAGAGTGAAGTCGTGGAGTTTCTCCCAGAGGCAGCAGCCGAGAACCCGACAGCGCCCCTTCCAACGCCGAAGCCATCACCTTCACCTCAGCCAGCGGCTGACCAGCCTTTGGCTGGAACGCCCGCGCCGACTCCTCAGCCAGCGGCTGATCGTCCTTTGGACGAAGCGCCGTCTCCATCCCCTGTGCCTTCGCCTGAACCAACACCCACTCCTGCCCCGCCGTCTGTAACACCGTATATCACGGAATACAAAGGTGTCCTCCCTGGTGATCCGTTCTATTTCTTCAAACAGGTGGGGGAACAAGTGCAGACAGCAACGGCATTTGATCCGGCGCGCCGTGCGGAGCTGCACATGCAACACGCTGAAGAACGGTTGCGCGAAGCAACTGCATTGGTCGGCGATGAAGCACGGGCCGCGGTGTATCAGCAAACGCTCGAGCGATACAGCGACATGATGCACAATGCTGCCGATACGATGAAAAGTTTGGGCGATGAGCATGCAGATAAGAAAGAATTGGCGAGGGATTTTGAGGTTGAAGCGTCGCGCCATAATATTGTCTTTGAAAAAGGACTCCTCCCTGTGCCGACCGAAAACACGCAAATCTTTGCTGAAGCGGTGCAGGCGACCGAAGATGCGATGGATGTTTGCGCGGATGCGTTGGAGCGAGCCCCGTTGCCTCCGGCGCTGACTGACCGTTTGCAGGATTTGAAAGCGCAGGGGTTGGTGTTAGCCGAGGAAGTGGATGCGATCACGCAAGCGGGGACGCGCGAAGAGGTGCGGGAAAAGATTCGTGAACTGGTCGAGCTAGGCACTTTCCCTCCTGGGGATGCAAAGAAGATGGATGAAAGTCAGGCAGTCTTCGCGCCACAGGATTACAACCAACTCGTTGAGGTACGCAAGGTCGAAGAATTGAACCGGCTCCGTGAAGTGCAGACGAAATTTGCGCAAACCGCAACCTTGCGTGCAACCAAAGCAGGGTATGAAACGCAACTGCAAACATTAACTCAGACGGTCGACACAAGTATTATCCGTCCGGAAGATCTCGCTGGTCGAGAAGATTTGGTGCGTGTGTATGAGGCGATTGCCGCAACCGCATCTGCGCGGCCCTTAAACGGCGGTCAGTTTGGGCCAGAAGCAACACCGGGTGCGACTCCGGCTCCACCAGTTATTTCTCCGGCAGATGTGGTCTTGAACGAGTGTCCGATTGGTGCGTTGTTTCAATCCGAAGTCGGCTGTGTGTGGGAGGATAACGGCCGTCGCGTTGACGATTTTGAGCAGTATCGGTGCGAGAAACCTGGGCTCTATTGGTCGTTTGGAGCCAAAGCATGCGTCGCTGTAACTGCAAACGCACCCAGTGAAGATTTTCGTCCGGCATGCCCAGCTGGCATTACTTGGGTGTGGTCATCAGCGGCATGTCAAATTCCATCAGTCGGTGATCCGTTCCCCGTGCCTCCACCTGAACCAACGCCATCTAGCGACAAGGAGCGTGAAAAACGGGCGAAAGCGTGTCCTTCTGGATCAACGTATCAGCCGCCAAGGGGTTGTGTCTGGAGTGACACCGATAATCCAGTGTATGACCCTGACCAATATCGGTGTACCAAAGGGACGTATTACTCGTTTGGCCAAAAAGACTGTGTACCAAACCCGGAGCCTGGTTCACCCCTCCCCGATGATGCGCGCCCAACGTGTACGGAGGATGGGACAATCTTCCGATGGGAGCTTGGGAAATGTGCACCGGAACCAAAACCGTACGTGCCAACTGGGGTGTCCTTTCTGTCCGTGCCTCAGCCAACCATTGTGATCCCAGACAATCCATTCTATTTCCTCA